>JADFOF010000004.1 GCA_022563015.1 Planctomycetota bacterium | reverse complement strand
GTGGGTTCGCTGGTCGCGTTCACCGCGGCGGACCCCGGGGCGCGGGACCGCCTGATCAAGGGCATGTTCGCGCTGAAGCTCATCGTCCTTCCATGCGGGCAGCGATCGGTTCGGTTCCGCCTGCCGTTCGTCATGACCGACGCCGAGGCCGACGAAGCGCTGGCGCGCGCGGCCCAGAGCATCGGGTCCACTCACAGGTAGGTCGGCTCTCCGAGCCGACGTTTAGAGGTAGGTCGGATCTCCGAGCCGACGTCCGGGCGGACTGAACGCAGAGAGCGCGGAGTGGAACGCGAAGGACGCCAAGAGCGCGAAGCGGTGGGGCGGGGGAATGAGGCGGGGGCATGTGTGTAGATTGGGTGCCATCGGCGGTGTGCCTGCCAGCGCTGTACACTACGTCAAACGCACTGCCAGATCCGCCGTCGGCAGACTGGTGGCGCCCGGTGAATGTCTACGGAAGGGGCTTGGACATGAAACGAATGCAACGAGGGCTCAGTTCTGGAACGTACTCAAGTGTGTTGAGAAGCCGATCAGCCATGAACTGGACAGCCCCCTGGGCGACCGCGATCATGGTCTGTACAACCGTTGTTGGTTGTACTACCCAGCCCACTGGTGTCGTGCGAGCTGCTGACGCCGTCGATCAGAAGAGTTCGAGCGCTACAGGTGACGTGCGTGCGGACAACCCCAACAAGGAGATCCGACGACGGCACGGTGACTTGTCAGCATACGAGGTGATCATCAACCCTTCAGTCAGTCTGCTGACGAAGGACGATGACACGCTCAGTGTCGAGCCACTATCTGAGTACGATCTGCCTTTCATGCGGGAGGTTCTGCAATCTTCACTCGCGGCGTATCCTGAGAATCTCGTGCGAGAATCGCTGACCCTCGTGGTTTGTGTTTCTTCGGCCAAACTGCATGGGGCACACATCGGTGGAACATGGGCACCAGCCCCCGATCGAATTATCATCGCCCGTAACGGTAACGCCCGAGGAGCCCGTACCAAGAAGCAGTTGGAGGCCTCGATTCATCACGAATTCGCAACTCTACTCTTGTATCGAAACCAATCGTCGTTCAGTGCGGAAAGGTGGATTGAGTTTCTGCCGTTGGGGTACAGGTATCCGGAGTTCAGCGTGGCACTGTTGGCAGATCCAGAGTATGAAGCGCGGTCAAGCCAAGAGTGGGCAAAGCGAGGATTCGTGACCGGATATGCTCAATCGTCGATCGGGAATGACATCGCGGAGACCATTACTTATATGATGATGGGTGTTCCGTGGTTGTGGGATGCGTACGATAAGCACCCTCGGATCGCTGGGAAAGTCAATCTGTTAGTTGACTGGCTTCACGGAGTAGATTCCACTCTTACTCTTGAATACATACGGGGATTGGCATCCCGATGATTACCGAGCCGAGTGTGGCCTCGCCCGATGCTGCTGGTGGCTTTCCCACCAGTGCGTCGGCGAACATGAAGCACACTGCCGGGTGGACTACCGATGTCGCCTGCCGCTCCCCTGCGGAGGGATTGTATGCGTGCGGCTCAATGCAGCCGTCCGCGATCGCTCCGCCGACAGGGGAGCGGCACAGTGTGGGAGGGCGCTCGCGTGCTCATCCTCTGGAATCGGGCGATAGCCCATACAATTCCTTGCAGGGGATTGGGAATCCAGAGATTCCCAAACCCTGCGGAAGATCTCCCCCCTTTCCGCACCACGCCGAGCCCGCCTCCGTTCGATCATCGCTCGCCTCGGCTCGATCAAAGTTCACCTCGGCTCGATCAAAGCTCATCTCTTGTCGATCAGACCTTGCATCTGCTCGATCAAAGTTGACATCGGATGGCCATCTGGTTGGCCTCTGATCGGCGGGCTCTGCGTGGCCCCGCTCGGGCGGGAACAGGTCCTCGATCAACGCCCATTGTTCGTCCGCGAGTTCGTATCGCCGCATCCTTGCGAACTTCGGCATTGATGCTGATTCGTATCGCCGCCGTTCTCATCGGCAACCCGACTTACGGCACACAGGCTGGACAGCCTCATGTACCTCAATGCCGAGTCTTCGCACGCGTCGGTTTGAACCGCCGCCAGCACTCCTTGTTCCAGCCCCATTCCATCGCCGAAATCGAACCGGGCATGTGGGGCAGGCCAATCGCACGATCGATCGTTACGGGACAAGAAGGTCCGATTGACTGAGATCGATCCGGGCGCAGACTTCTCGAAGTTTGCGAAGCTCCGCGCTGGCATCGGGGATGGATCCGCCGGCGTAGAGCGCGGTGATGGCTTCAGAGGCCGCCTGGGTGATATCCGAAAAGCCGAACGGCGCGCCGCTGCCCTTGAACCGGTGGCAGACGCCGAGTGTCAGCCTGTAATCAGCGCTCAGGGTGGCCGCATCCAGCTCTCGTGTGAGATTGTGAACCTGCGTGATGTAGGATTCGAGCAGCCGAAGCAGGCCGCTGTCGGGCGCATCGGCGTCCTGATCGTCTTCGTCCTCATCGACCCAGTTCTCGCTCAAAAACAGGATGAGTTCGGACGGCTCGAACGGCTTGTTCAGCGCAGGACCGGCGCCCAGTTCCTTGGCCTTGGACAGGGCCGGGGATCTCTGATCGGTCGTCGTCAACAGGATCGGTCCGCGATAGCTCGCCTTGCGGATCGAAAGAATCGTCTCGGTTACCGAGTCTTCGATCGTCGCGATGTCGCTCAACACGCGCTCGACGGAGTGGGAGCGCAGGTAGCTCGTCGCCTTGACGGGTGCAGCAAAGCCGATGACCTCGATGTTCGTGCTGCGAAGCCCGTGCTTCATGAGGCCTCGCTCCGGTTCTGATTGTTCGATGAACAGCAGTCTGCCCGTCAGCGAACCATCTTCATTGTTTGCGCCGAGTAAGCGCTCAATGTCGGCGGGGCAGTCGAACTTCATTCCGACTCTATGCACACAGCCGGTGATGTGCAGGCAGTTCGTGATCTGCCCGGTCACTTTGAGCGACGTGTCGCCGACTCCTTTGAGGAGGATACTGCACTTGGAGCCCTTGTGCAGGTAGCCGCCGTGAAGAAACCCAAGGCCTGTTGCGGACAGGTCCAGTGTGTGCACCTGGAATCTCGCCTGCGTGCCGCCGGGGTGCATGACGGTCAGGCCAATGCTGTTGTACTGAATGCGTTTCGCTCGGCCGGCCCCGATGCACTGCTCGATGATCTTTTTCAGCTCCGCCGGCGGGATACGGATCACATCCGAATACTCTGACTCGTCCATGCGATACTCCCTAAAAGACCGCAGAGTTCAATCACGCTGCGCACCTCGGCGGCTTTCAGCCCGTCGTCGAACGAACCTCGAACCGGCGCCACGCACTCAGACCACTCCGTACACGAATCGACGGGCGAGCCAACATGCATATTCCGACCGTTCCATCTTTGCCTTCGCCCGGCTCCACTGCCCAGCTCTGTGAGCACAAGCGTAACATCCGCCAACTGGAGTCACACGTTCCGATCGCTTACCTCTGATCGGCATTGAAGGGGCCTGTTCTCAAACGGCCACAGAATTGAGTCACGTTCTGTGCTGTTCGCACAACTTTGAGCGGCTCGGCTTCATACCAGAGCAGATGAGCGATAGAGGCGGAACAATGACGCACCACTCGTGTGGGAGTGTCGGCTCTCGATCTGTTGACGCCATACTCCGCAGGATGTAGATTCACTCCATCGCACGATCCGGTTGTCGCCACGGATCAACTGAGGCACAGCCACGTCCGGCCCTAAGGCACAGATCAAAACCTGATCCACGAGAAGTGCAGGGGTTTGCACGCGTTACGAATTATCCCGCGACGTGTGACTTCGCGGTCGATCAATCATCCTGGTACTCTCACCGAGCTTACGAGCCACAGCCTTGTCGGCGTCCTTGCCTGATCCGCTCGCCGTCAAACGCGAATACTGCACAGCACCGAAGCACCCGCTGAAGGCCCCAAGGATGAGGCCGAATATGATGAACACTATCGCGTCCCAACTGTCTTCACCTAACACGCCAGTCACCGCAAGCACCACCGTCAGCACAGCCAGCACTGCACATACCCAGCACAGGCCCCTATACAAGTTCGACAGACAGGCTGGACCGGGCTTGTCGTTTTTGCTGCTGTCTTGGTTCGAAGTCATGGTGAACCGAGTGTATCACAGTGACGCAGAGTTTGTCGCACGGTCCCACCGCCCCGCTACAGACCCCTTCGCGCTCTTCGCGACCTTCGCGTTAGAAATCAGAACGGCCTTCGCGTTAGCAACCAGAACTGTCTCTCAACCCTCCGCCTTGCGGAGCCACTCCTCCTCCAGGGCTTCGAGTTGTTCCTTGAGCTTTTGGCGCGTGTCGAGCACGCTTTGCGATGCGTCGCGGTCGGTGTAGAGGTCGGGGTCGTCGAGCCTGGCGTCCAGCGCCCCCATCTCGCTCGTGATCCGCTCGATGCGCTGCTCCAGCTGCTCGGGCCGCATCCAGCTGAATGGATTGCGTTTCGCTGCACTGGGTGCTGAGTCGGTCGCGACGGTGGGGGCAGAGGTGTTGGACTTGGCCTTGAGCGCCGGCCGGTCTGACGCCGACCGAGCCTGCGCGGCGACATGCTCGCGCCACTGCGTGTAGTTGCCGTGATACACCGCCACCCCGCCCCGGCCGTCGAACACGAGCAGGTGGTCGCACAAAGCGTCGATGAGGGCGCGGTCGTGGCTGACAAGGATGAGCGTGCCGTCGTATGCGCCGCCTTGCTTCGTCGGCTTGAGTGTCTGTTCGAGCCGTTCGGCGGACGGAATGTCGAGGTGATTGGTCGGCTCGTCGAGCACGAGCAGGTTCCTGGCCGAGGCGAGCAGGGCGGCCAGACGGGCGCGGCTGTGCTCGCCGCCGCTCAGTTCGTTCATCGGAGAGTCCTGGTCGTCGCCGGAGAAGAGGAACGCGCCGGCGAGGTCGCGCGCGGCCTGCTCGGAGAGCGCCAGGTCCGGGTTCTCGCGGCGTATAGCGCCCTGGATGAACCGATACACGGGCGTGTCGTCGGGGGCTTCGAGCGTCTGCTGAAAATACCCGACGTGAACGTTTGTGCCTAAGCGTGCTGAGCCCGCCGTCAAGGAAACTTCGCCGAGGATGGCCCTGATGAGCGTGGTCTTGCCGACGCCGTTGGGCCCGATGATGCCCCAGCGTTCGCCGCGCGAGACCGTGAGGCTAAGCCCTGAAAAAAGCGTGAAATCCTCGCCCGAGTCGGTGGCGAAGGTGACAGCGGCATCGCGGACGATGGCGACCAGGTCGCCGGGCCGGGGCGCGGGTGGGAACGAGATGTTGAAGGTGTCGAGTTCCAGCGGGCGCTCGATCGCTTCGGATCGTCGCTCGCGGTCCAGGCGTGTCTGGCGTCCGCGGGCCTGCTTGGCGCGCTGGCCTTCCTTGAACCTGGCGATGAAGTGCTCCTGGCGCTTGAAGCGCGTCTGCTGTTTCTCGTGCGCGCGCAATTGCGTGAGTCGCCGCTGGGCGCGGATCTCGCGGAACTGGCTGAAAGATCCCGGGTACTCGATCAGCCGCGCGTGCTCGACCTCGACGATGCGGCCGACAACGCGGTCGAGCATGTAGCGGTCGTGGCTGACCATGACGACGGCCCCGGTGAAGCGCTCGGCGAGGAACTGCTCGAGCCACTCGCAGCCGGCGGCGTCGAGGTGGTTGGTCGGCTCGTCGAGCAGGAGCAGGTCCGGCTCGTCCAGCAGCAGCTTGGCCAACGCGAGCCTGGAGCGCTGGCCGCCGGACAGACCCGAGACCGGCAGCGTGAAATCGTCATCGCTGAACCCAAGCCCGTGCAGAATGGCGTCGATGCGGTGGCCGACCGCGTACCCGCCCTTGGCCTCCATCTCGCGTTCGAGCGCACCCAGGCGATTCATGAGCTGTTGCGTGTTCGCGTCATCGTCGGCCATGCGGGCGTAAAGGTCGTCGATGCGGCGATGGAGTTCGTGGAGCTGTGCGAAGGCGGCCTCGGCCTCGCCGCGCAGGGTCTCGTCCGGGTCGAGAGTCGGGTGCTGGTCCAGCACGCCGATGCGGACGGTCTTGGCGATCGACCTGGTGCCCGAGTCCGGCTCGATCCGCCCGGCGACAATGTTCAGCAGCGTGGTCTTGCCCGCGCCGTTGCGGCCGACAAGCGCGATGCGCTGGCCCGGCTCGACCGCGAACGAAACATCGTCGAGGATGGGCTCGAAGGCGTACGCGAAAGAGACGGCGCTGAGTGTCAGCAACGGCATCGGCGATGGTATGGGTGGACTCGGCCGAAGGAGATGAGTACCGTCGGGCGTGCCACAGATTCGGCACGAGGAGAGCGGTGCATGCGCATGGTGTTTTCCTGTTCGCTGGTGGTCGTCCTGCTGTGCGCCGCGGTTGTTCGAGGCCAGGACGACGCGCTCGGCGAAGATGTGGGGCAGCCCCAGGGTGAGAACGTAGAGCCGCCCGAGGGCGCGACCGCGAGCTGGTTGTCCGGATGGAAGGGAAGCGTGTCGGCGGGGACCAACGGCTCGGCGGGCAACACCGAAACATTCAACGCCCGCCTCGGACTGGATGCCCAGCGCGCCACCGAGAGACTCGACACGCGGCTGGGTCTGTCGTACACGTTCGGCAAAGCCGAGGGCCGGACCAGCGACAACTACTTCCAGACCACCGCGCGAAACGACTGGCTGCTCAGGGACTCGCGCTGGCGGCCGTTCGTGCGCGGGGCCGCGGAGTTCGACGAGTTCCAGGACTGGGATTGGCGTCTGACGGGGATCGCCGGGATGGGGTACGAGCTGGCGAGGTCGGACGACGTGCTGCTGATCGGCCGGCTGGGTGCGGGCGGTCGGTACGACATCGGGGGCGCCGACGACGGGCTGGTGCCCGAGGGCGCACTGGGGCTCGACTATGAGCATCAACTGACCGAACGGCAGAAGTTCGTGGCGACGGTCGACTACCTGCCTTCGCTTGACGACTACCCCGCCTACCGCGTCGAGGGCAAGGCGTCGTGGGAGATCGTCGTGGATCCGGAGGTGAAGCTGTCGCTTCGCATCGGCATCGAGAACCGGTACGACAGCACGCCCGGGCTCGGGTTCAAACGCAACGATCTGGATTACTTCGCGATGTTGAGCTGGGCATTCTGAATGGGCGCCTCGGTGCGGGGCAGACCTGGCACACGAGCGGCCTCAGTTTCCCGCGCGCTGCTAATCGCCTGTCCGCCCAAGACCACCGAGCCATTTCGCCCAGATCGACATGACCAGGAGCATGTAGAGGCGCTGCGAGTGATCGCGGCCGTGCCAGGGCCAGAGCGATTTTTCGCCCGCTGCATCGTGCTCGCGGAGCATGCGTCGAACGAAGTCCATGTTGATCATGCCGTTGATGCCAAGCGCATCGGGGCCGAACGGCTCGGTTGATTCAAGGTGGTCGTAGAGGAGTTGGCGCATGGAGCCGAAATCGGAGCGGAACCACTCGCCGATCGGAATGGCAAAGCCCATCTTGGGTCGGTCCACGATCTCGGCGGGGAAGTACTTGCGGGCGACGTTGCGGAGGAGGCCTTTGCGCTGGCCGCCCGGCATGAGTGTTGAGAGCGGCGTGCTGAGGCAGCGATTGATGAGTTCGCGCGAGAGGAATGGTGCGCGGACTTCGAGGCCGACGGCCATGGAGGCGGTGTCGGTTTTTCGGAGGATATCATTTGGCAGGTAGTCGTAGAAGTCAGATCTCGGCATGTCATCCATCAATTTGTTTGGAGTAAGTCTCCGTGGGAGTCTTGGGTGTGCTTTGAGGCGAGCGTCGTCGTGCTCGTCGAAGAGCGAGAGCGGACCCGAGCCTTGCGACCAGCGGATCAAGCGTCTTATTTTGGACGAGAGTGCCTTTGGATGTCGGTCGGGGAAGAGGGCTGCTGGCATGTAATAGAGGGGCCAGCGTGCCCATCTCAGTTTCAGGGCTGCGACATAGCGATCGTAGCCACAGAACAGTTCGTCGGCGCCGTCGCCGCTGAGTGCGACTTTGACGTGCTTGCGTGTTTCGCGGCTGAGCCAGTAGGTTGGGAGGAGTGAGCTGTCGCCGAAGGGGAGGCCGAGTTGGCGGATTAGATGAACGATGTCTGTGGCGATGTTTGAATCGCAGTCGAGTGTGTGATGTCTACAGCCCACGATTCGTGCCACCTTTTCGGCGTACTTGGATTCGTCGTAGCGTGTGCCAGGCATCCGGACTGTGAAAGAATCGACGTTGCCTGATTCGCGGTGAGCGTGGATCGCGACGAGTGACGAATCGACGCCGCCCGAGAGGAAGCAGCCGATCGGAGTGTCTGCCTCTAGGCGGGATTGGATGGCTCGTGCGACCATGCGATCGCTTTCTTCGACGCTGAGCTCATTCTCGGGAGTGCGTGGAGCGAACGGCTTGTATAAGAGTTCGAAGTCTGTCTTGCTTTGATCCGGGTACCAGTATCGTACTTTTGGCACATAGTTTTCGGCTTCAGGTTGCGGAAGATCCCCGTCAAAGCCATCGAACCAGAACGACAGATGAAATCCTAAGTGGTCCCACACGTCATCGGAACCTTCTTCAGCGACGAATTCGGGGCCGAGTTGTCGACCGATGATTGTGAGCCCAACAGGCGAGCTTGCGAAGAGATGGAGGTTTTCCTTTTTTCTGTCTTTACCATACAGCGGTTTTTCGCCTGACAGATCGCGGCAGCCGAAGAACTCTGCTGTGGCGGCGTCCCAGATTGCGAAGGCGTACATGCCGTCGAGATGGTCGGCGAGTTTGTCTTTCCACTCGCGCCACCCGTGGAGGAGGACTTCGGTGTCGGAGTGGTCTGTGGTGAAGACGTGCCCAGCCGCTTCGAGTTCCCGGCGCAGTCCTCTATGGTTGTAGATGCAGCCGTTGAAGACGACCGCGAGTGTGTGTTCGCCGCAGCATGGGCAGGGGGAGAGGGTGTGGTTGTGGGTTTGTTGGTAGGGCGGGGAGGTGAGGAGGTTGGTGGAGGTGGGGGATTGCGCGTCAGGTGGGTCGGAAGAGGACCCCCCGCTTGCGCGAGGGGCTCTGTTGGAGGGTCCGATGATCATCGGTTGGTGGCCGCCGGCGTGGTCGATGATCGAGAGTCGGCGGTGGACGAGCGCGACATCGACAATCGAGCCGTCGGGTCGGACCGCGCGGTCGCGGAATCGCCCGTGCCCGTCCGGACCGCGGTGCTTGATCGACTCATCGATGATGTCAAGCCACGCCTCGGGGATGGCCCGTTCGGGCGCGAGCACCCGCCCTGATGGGTTCTGGACGCGAAGGATTCCGCCGATGCCGCACATCTGCTCAGGTATTCCGATCAGCCTCAGGCATCGTCGGGCCCCTGCGAATCGGGCTCGGATCCATCGGCCCGCGATTCATCGTGATCGACGAACGTGCCCGAGCGCAGTCCCCAGAGCGTGTGGATGACGCGCGTGACCGTGATCCCGACCAGCACGCCCATGACGAACGCAAGTTCACGCTCGACATCCAGCTTGAGCAGTGTGAACTGCAATCCGCCGGATATCGCGTAGTAGAGCGGCGCCAGCAGCACCCGCTCGAACTGCACCAGCGTCGCGTCGGCGAAGAACGCCCTGTGGCGTCGCGGCGGACTCGGACGATCGCGGCGGAGCCGAAACGGCCGCCAGTGGTTGGCCATCCAGTGCAGCGCGTAGTAGATCACCACGTCAAACGTCATGTCGAACACGATCGTGATCAGCGTGATGGCGATCTCTGCGTCGATGCCGAATCGCCGCGTGAGGTGCACGGGGAAGAGGGTCAGGCCCATGGCCAGCAGCCCGGCGAAGACAATGTTCACGTTGATATTGACGATGCGTCTTTGCTGGTAGAGCTGGAAGAGGCGCTCGGGCATACGCGGGCATGGTATCCGGCGGGATCGGCGCAAGACACGGGCCGGGGCGCCTGGACCCCGGCCCGGTGCAGACTTCAAGAAGGGAATTCAGTTGCCTTCAGCCGGCTCGTCCTTGATCTCGCGGGCAAGCAGCTCGGGCGCACAGGCAATGTTGTATGCGGTGACCGCCGCGCACGTGGACGACTGACGCAGGTATTCGGGAATGGCCTGGTCCAGCCGATCGAACTGCGTGTGCCAGCCGCGGCGGTAGTTGGCGCGGCCGACCTCGTTCCAGAAGAACCCGGGCACGCCGATCGCGTTGAATGAGACGTGGTCGCTGCCGCCACCTCGCGGCATGCTCTGGCGGACCTGGACATCGACATTCAGGTACTGCCCGTCCACCTCGCTGTAGAACACGTCGTTGATCGGCGCGGTGGCGGCGGCGAGGTAGTCGCGCATCGACTCGATGCACTGGATCCCGCCCTCATAGTTCGTGCCTCCATCGTCCACAACGCACATGGAGACGTTGGCCATGATCTCCTCCTTGTGCATCTCGACATACGCGCGCGAACCGAGCAGCCCCTGCTCCTCGCCGGTCCAGTGGATGAAGCGGATGGTGCGCTTCGGCTTGGCGCCCGCGGCCATGAGCAGACGGGCCGCCTCCATCGTGACACTCGTGCCGGTGCCGTTGTCTATCGCGCCCTGCGAGCCCACGCCGTTCCACGAGTCCAGGTGCCCCGAGACGATGACGACCTGCTCGGGCCACTCGGTACCCGTGATCTCCGCGATCGTGTTATACACGGGGATGGGGCCGGGCGTGAAAACGTTGTTCGCGTCGATACGAACGAAGACCTCGGCCCCGTCATACAGGCGTGAGTTGATGTAGTCGTAGTCGGGCTCGGAGATGACAGCCTCGGCGTCGCCCCCGGTCTGTGCCGGGTCGAGCGACCGCCAGCCCCCGATGCTGCTCGTCCACACCCGCTCGTCGCCGGACGTGGACAGGAACCCCGCCGGACCCGCCAGGAGAACGCGGTCGAGAATGGCCAGCTCCGCGTTCGCCGGGTCCATCGGGTCCGCCGGAGCGGTCGTCGCGCCGCGCTGGCCGCGCACCGTAAACGTCGTCTCGCCGTCGCCCGAGACCGCCTTGCCGACCAGCTTCGAGTCGTGCGCGAACAGCGAGAAGTTGACATCGCCCATGGACATCGGCCAGACGAATCTCAGCGCGCCGGTGTCTTCCTCGAACATCGCGTCGGTGATCTTGGCGCCCTCGAAGCCGGGAAAGTCGATCGATCCGGTCACGTCGTCACCGCGCTCGAGGGTGAGCACGAAAGGGGCGCCGTCAGGGATCGGTCCTCCGCTCATCGTGCCGCGCCACTCGCCGGTGATCGCGTCGGCGTACTCGATCACGGTGATCTCCGGCTCCGGCGCAGGCTCGGGCCACGCGGTGAGGTCGCCCTCGGCCAGACGCTGTCGAGCCTGCAGACGCTGCCCGTGATGAGCGCGGGCTCTGTTGCGGCTGCGGCGCTGCCCCGCGGCGCGCTGTGCCGGGATGAGCACCCACGCCCCCCCGAGCCGATCCTCGACCGCCTCGTACTCGACCACGGTCTGCGGCATCCGGACAACATGGCCGACGACGGGGCCGTCCGTGCCGGGCCCCCAGGCCAGCGTCGTGAACTGCATCTCGCGCTCGATCACGTACTCGACCGTCTGGTTGCCCTCGTCGTCGGTGTTCGTGCGTTGGGTGACGACCTCGGCCAAGGACAGCCCACGGTCGAAGCGCACAGGGATCGTGCCCCATTCCTCGACGTGCGGGTTGTCCAGCCCCCACTGGATGTAGGTGTCGCGGATCCAGAGATTCGCGTTCTCGACGTTGGTCGAACCGGTGAGCCTGGGGCCGATCTCCTCGCACAGGTAGGTCAGGTGCTCCATGACCCGGTTGTCGTTGAGCCCCAGCTGAATGATGCGATTGATCGTGTCCGCGTCGCCCATGGGGATATCGGGGACATCGACCCGCTCGCCGTTGACGATCGCGAACCAGGCGTCCGGGCCGCGGGTGGTCGGCTGGGTCGTGCAGCCGACCAGGACGATGGCTGCAAGCGGTGCCGTGGCGCGTACGAAGCCAGTGTGCATTGTGAATCCTCCCTGTTCGTTCGAGCTCTCCGGGAACGAGCGCACAGGATACCAAAGTTGGGACTGGCCTGCACGCGCCGGACGGCAGACGGGCGTTCGGGGCGGGACGGGGCTTCTTCGGATCAGGGGTAGAGTCGAACTGCCTGCAGGACGCCGAGTCTGAGCCCGCCGCGGGCGAAGGCTCGGATCTCAGGCATTCGGGTGTCATGGGCGATATCCGAGCCTTCGCGGACTCAGGCTCGGCGTCCGTTCCGTGGGCATCCGCCCGGTAGCGGACGCGGCGCGTCGATTGAGATCGCGCTACCGCCTCTTGCCCAGGGCGCTCGTGGGGAGCCCCTTGCGGTCCCAGAGCCTGCGCAGCTCGGACAGCTCGATGGGCACCCAGACGCGCCCCTCGGACAGGTCGGTGCTGAGCAACCGCCCGTCCGGCCCCAGCGAGGTGATCTGGGGCGGGTCATCCTCGCTGATCCGGGACGTGACGAGCCAGATATCCGGGTTGTTCGGATCCCTGTCCAGAGAGTCCTCGCGGAAGGTGATGCCGCGGGTCGTCGATCGGTAGTGATAAAACCCGTAATCCGCCTGTGCCTGCTTGTGCACGAGCAGCGGGGGCAAGAGCCACACCAGGGCCCGGCTGATGTAGCCCTCCCCCTCGATGAGCGGCTTGATCGATTCTCGCGGCATGCCCTTGCCCGTCACGGCGACGTTCATGCGTTCGTCGATCCGACCGCCGAGCTCCTCCTGCCTGGTCATCAGCTCGTGCGTGCTGTCGTTGTACGCGGCGGTCTTGACGAACCAGGTTTCACGCGAGAAGTCGGCGGAGACGAAAAAAACGCTCTCGGATTCGAGAATCGCCCTGTAATCCGGGACGAAGAGGCGAGCCTCGATCCGGACGATGTAGCCCTTCCCACCCGGGCCGTTCAGCTCAGGGATGTCCGCCAGCGCCCCCCTGCTGATGCGGGTTCGTCGAAAGCCGAGCTCCCGGTCGTCCGCCCGGGCACCGGTGGGCCCGGGCACGTACAGCCGCTCCCACCGGTCGATCCCGCGCCCGATGACCGCCTCGAAGTCATCTGGGGTGAGGCCTGCAAGAAAGGCCACGCCCGCACGGACCTTGGCGCCCCGGGTCCGGCTGAGCACTGCCGGGTCGATGACGGTGGCGGCCGAGACCAGCAGCTCGTAGATCGGGCGGGCCTTGGCGAAGTTCTCTTCCTTGCATTCGAGCGTGAGCACAAGGTACCTGTCGGTCCTGAACTTGACACCCGTTTCGTCAGGGAGGTTCTCCTTGGCGATCATCTGGACGAAGGTTCGGCCTCGGACGAACCATTCTCTTCCACCGCGTTCGGGGTATCGGGCGTAGTACCGCGTCGCCACGCCCAGCGGTATGATCAGGTTCTGTTCGTGCAAGATGATGGACGCGGCCGAATCCTCAGCTT
Source organism: Planctomycetota bacterium (assembly GCA_022563015.1). Lineage (GTDB taxonomy): Bacteria > Planctomycetota > Phycisphaerae > Phycisphaerales > UBA1924 > JADFGU01. The sequence continues at coordinate 19,265 of JADFOF010000004.1, read as the reverse complement.
TGCCGTCGGCCCCGGCTCGGCCGAAGTACAGCAGCAGCTTGTTCATGACGTGTTCTGTGAACTCGTCGAGGGTGACGCGGCCTTGCTCCGAGAGAACCGTCTCGACTCGGATTTTCCACGATCGATCGGGTGGGAACAAGAATCCCTGTGCGATCTGCGTGCCGAACTGGTCCAGCACCATGTGCGAGCCGACCGGCATGGGCATCGAGAACCCGATGCTGTCGAGCTTGAAGAGATTGTCGCTGAAAACGATGGTGGCGGGGGGGGTGAGCCGGTCGATATTCTGGGCGACCGCGGCGGTCGGAGCGGCGAGAGCGGCGGCCACGACAGCCACGACGGCCAGGAGTGAGCCGGGCGAGAATGAGTGGTGCATGGGCGATTCCCCCTTTCAATCAGGGTTCGTGAGACATGGGTCGCCGGGTCCGTGGGCCGAAGGGCTCCAAGGTCCACCGGGTGGGACATCGACCAGCGACGGTCGGGGACTTTGGTCAGTGCGGGTCTCCAGCCCGAATCGGATGCGAAAAAGTGCCGGAAATGGAGGCAACGGCGTTTGACCCACACAACAGACGCCGTAACCTTCCCGGCTCGTTCCGAGCGATCGGATATGGGTGCAGCCAGGCGGAGCCTGGCGACGTTTCGAAATTCGAAGCGATCCGCTGCGAGATCGCGTCGGCGAGGCCGCCGGTGGGGGTCGAGACCGGCGGGTTGATGGCAGTGTGTTTGGATGGTGCCGCGGCCGACGGTCGGCCGCGGGCGAGATTGTTGGCTCAGGACTCAGTCGGGGCGACGCATGGCAGGCACCAGGATTCGAATCCGCATGGAGGCATACGACCACATGGCGCTGGACGCCTCGGCGCGCGAGATCGTCGAGCACGCCAAGCGGACCAACGCCAAGGTGGCCGGCCCGATTCCGCTGCCCACGCGCATCGAGCGCTACACCGTGAACCGGTCGCCGTTCATCGACAAGAAGAGCCGCGAGCAGTATGAGATCCGAACTCATAAAAGGATCATCGATATTCTTGATCCCAACGCCCGCACGGTGGAGGCGCTGAACCGCCTCGTCGTTCCCGCGGGCGTGTTTATCAAGATCAAGGCGTGAGATTCCGGGTCCGGCCGCGTGAAAATCGGCCGGATCCTGGTTTTTGGAAAGAGCAACGCTTCCTCCGGCCGCCCCATGGGCCGGTGCCTGAAGCGAGGATGGATCAGCGATGGCATTTTCCCTGCTCGGGACCAAACTTGGGATGACCCGCGTGTTCGACGAGTCGGGCCGGAGTCTGCCCGTGACCGTTGTGCAGGCCGGCCCGTGCGTTGTGACGCAACTCCGCACGCCCGAGCGGGACGGGTACGCGGCGGTGCAGATCGGCTACGGCGAGGTCAAGCCCCGCAACTCGACCCAGCCGATGATTGCGCACGACGCCAGGGCCGGCTCGACACCGCTGAGGCACCATCGCGAGTTTCGCGTCACCGACGAGGAATTGGCCTCGTACGAGGTCGGCCAGACGCTCACGGTCAAGGATCTGGCGGATGTCAAGTTCGTGGACGTGACCGGGACCAGCAAGGGCAAGGGCTTCGCCGGTGGCGTAAAAAGGCACGGGTTCAAGGGGCAGCAGGCGACGCACGGCGTGGAGCGAAAGCACCGCAGCCCGGGCTCGATCGGCGGGCACGCGAGCAATGCGGGAAAGGCCGGGCGGATCAAGAAGGGCAAGAAGATGGCCGGGCAGATGGGCAACCATCGAGTGACCGTCCGGAGTCTGGACGTGATTCGGACGGATGTGGACCGGAACCTTATTTTGGTGAAAGGGCCGGTGCCCGGAGCGAACAAGTCGCTGGTCGAGATTCGATCGGCGGTGCGGCTGTACAAGCGAAAGGCGCCGTAGACGAGTGATTACGCGTGGGCTTTCCGAGTCGAGAGCCCACGAACCCGGGAGGTCGCCCACGAAACCGCCGGGTGAGCACAATGAAGAGCGACGGGCGGCGATGTCGCCCCGAGCCAGACACGCCGAGTCGAGTCCGAGGTCGTTTCCCCGCATCGGGGCCAAACGGCGACAGAAACGAGCCGGACAGGCGGGCAAACAAGCCGGGCCGAGCGCCCGGTGCACGAAAGGCGAAGGACGAGGCCGAACAGGAGGCCAGACAATATGGATGTCCCCGTCTACAACATGCAGGGCGCCGAGGTAGGCACGTTCACGATCAACGAGGCCGACCTCGGCGGCGTCGTGAATCCGCTGCTGATCAAGCAGGCGTACGTGCGGTATCACGCCAACCTGCGTCAGGGTTCGGCCCGAACGCGCAACCGCCACGCCGTTCACGGCTCGACCCGCAAGATGTACAAGCAGAAGGGCACCGGGCGGGCGCGTCACGGCAACAAGAAGGCGGTGCAGCTGCGGGGCGGCGGCCACGCCCACGCCAAGACTCGCACCCGCGAGGCGTTCCGCCAGGACATGCCCAAAAAGATGCGGCGCAAGGCCAACCGCAACGCGCTGCTGGCCAAGCTCGTGGATCAGGAGGTCAAGGTCATCGACTCGCTGGAGATGTCCAAGCCCGAGACCCGCGGGTTCGTGGCCTTCCTCAGGGCGCTCAAGATCGATCGCAGGGCGCTGGTCGCCCTGTCGGCAGACCGGACCAAGAGCGGCAACGCCCGCCTCTCGGCCCGCAACATCGACGACGTGACCCTCTGCCGATCCGACCAGCTGACCTGCTTCGAGATGCTGAACCACAGGTACCTGATCATCGCCAGGGACGACCTGCAGGCGTGGCTCGAAGGGCCGAGCTCGCAGATCAACAAAAGTGCTCGCACCAGTCCCATGGGTCGCAAAGGTGAGGGCTCGTGATGCACGCGGCGTACGTCATCAAGAAACCGATCGTCACCGAGAAGAGCACGCTGTCTACAGCGGATTCGAACCAGTACGTCTTCCTCGTCGATCGGCGCGCCACGAAAGACGACATCAAGGACGCGATCGAATCGCTGTACGGGGTTCGCCCCTTGAGCGTGACGACGCAGAACCGTAAGGGGCGTCGCCGCCGGCTGAAGTACGGCTGGGTGGTCGAGGCGGTGAGCAAAAAGGCGACGGTTCGCCTGGCCGAGGGCCGAACGATCGAGGTGATCTGAGAAGGATTCGCGAAAGAGTATCGACCATGGCGATTCGCAAATACAAACCGACCAGCGCCGGGCGGCGCAACGCCTCGGTCAACCTTCATGTGGAGGTGACCAGGACGACGCCGGAGAAGTCGCTGCTGCGGCCGTTGCCCAAGAAGGGCGGGCGGAATCACCACGGCAAGATCACGGTCCGTGGGCGCGGCGGGGGCGCCAAGCGCCGATACCGCATGATCGATTTCACACGGCGCGACCGCGACGGGATCCAGGGCGAGGTTGTTTCCATCGAGTACGACCCGAACCGGACCTGCCACATCGCGCTGGTGCAGTATGCCGACGGCGTCAAGCGCTACATCCTGGCGCCGGTGGGGCTGAAGGTCGGTGCCACCATCGTCTGCTCGTCGGACTCATCCATTGAGCCGGCGGTCGGCAACGTGATGCCGCTGCGGCTGATCCCCACCGGCCTCAACGTGCACTGCATCGAGCTTCGCCGTGGCAGCGGCGGTCAGATGTGCCGGTCGGCAGGGGCATACGCGAAGCTGACCAACCGCGAGGGCAAGTACGCGACGCTGGTGCTCCCCAGCGGGGAGGTGCGCCGGGTTCCCATCGATTGCCGCGCCACCATCGGGCAGGTGGGCAACACCGACCACCAGCTCCGGAGGCTGGGCAAGGCCGGGATCAGCCGCCACCTCGGCCGACGCCCGATCACGCGTGGTGTGGCCATGAGCCACGATGCGCACCCGCTGGGCGGGGGTGACGGCCGGAGCAAGGGCAATCGGCCTCCGGTGGGCCCGTCGGGCGTGCTGTCCAAGGGCGGCCCGACGCGCAACAGGCGGCAGCATTCGTCCGATCTGATCATCCGTCGCCGCACCAGCAAGCGGTACGGACAGTTGAGGTAATCTGGCATGGGACGCAGCTTGAAGAAAGGCCCGTTCGTCGACGAGAAGCTCTACCGGAAGGTGGAGGTGATGACCCAGGCCGGCCGGCGGGTGCCGATCAAGACCTGGGCCCGACGCTGCACGATCGTGCCGGAGTTCGTGGGACACACGTTCCAGGTGCACAACGGGCGAGCGTTTCTCGAGGTGTTCGTGACCGAGGACATGGTGGGGCACAAGCTGGGCGAGTTCAGCATGACCCGCACCTTCCGTGGGCACACGAACAGGAAAGAAGGCATCCGGGGCGGTATGAAGAGGTGATCGAATCGCTGGCATCGACGAGCGATTGAGCAAGGATTGAAGCCGTGAAGATCAGACGCGACAAACTGAAGAAACTCGTTGCCGATGCCGGCGTGAGCGTGGCCGAACTGGCTTCCGCGGTCGAGCGGACGGGCCTGTCCGGCGACCGCGCCGAGTCGGCGGTGAGAAACTGGATGGCCGGGAGCGACCACCCGCGGTGCAAGTCGTCGGATATCGAACGGCTGGCCGAGCGGCTCGGGTGCCCCGTCTCCGAGATCGCGGTCTTCACGAGCAGCGTGAGCTACGCGCGCGGCAGCACGCGCAAGGCCAGGCTGGTCGCGGACCTGGTTCGTGGAAGACCCGTCGACGAGGCGCTCAACATGCTCACCTTCTCGACCAAGCGGGCCGCGGTGAATATCAAAAAGGCGTTGACAGCGGCGATCGCGGACGCGGACCAGGCGGACGCGGACGTGACCGCCCTGTACGTCAGCCAGAGCCACGTCGACGAGGGCCCGGTGATGAAGCGGTTCCGCCCCAAGGACCGCGGCCGGGCCCATGCGATCCTGAAGCAGACCTCTCATATCACGATCGGCGTGGAGGAGCGAGCCTGATGGGACACAAGACGCATCCATTCGGGTTTCGACTCGGGATCACCGAGGCCCACCGCAGCCGCTGGTATGCGCCCAAAGCCCTGTACGGGGAGCTGCTGATCGAGGACCACAAGATCAGGAAGTTCCTGATCAACCGGCTCAACCGCGATCCGAACCGCCCGCACGCCGGCGTCTCGGACATCCACATCGAGCGAACGCGCGAGGAGCTGAAGGTCATCATCAAGACCGCGCGTCCGGGCATGGTCATCGGGCCCAAGGGCGCCGAGGTCGATCGGATGACCGAGGAACTGCAGTACCTCACCGGCCGGAAGGTCTCGATCTCGATCATCGAGATCAAGCGGCCGGATCTCGATCCGCAGCTCGTCGCGGACAATCTCGCCGAGCAGCTCAAGAAGCGTCCGGGGTTTCGACGGCTGGTGAAGATGCGGGCCGAGGGCGCGATGCAGAACGGCGCCAAGGGCGCGCGGATCCAGGTCTCGGGTCGGCTCGGTGGCGCCGAGATGAGCCGCTCGTTCGACGTTCGGCTCGGGTCGATGCCGCTGAGCACGCTGCAGGCGAACATCCAGTATGGCTTCGCGGAATCGCTCACGACGTACGGGATTCTGGGGATCAAGGTGTGGATCTACAAGGGGAACTACACGGACGAGATGACCGAGGAAGAGGGCCTGTCGACAGCCGCGGGCGGTCGGGCCAGGGCCAGAGGACGACGGTAAGGACCGATCACGTATGGACCAGGATCGCCGACCGTCGGGCCGGCGCCAAGGAGTGTGACAGATGCCTCCCGGACGGATGCCCAAGCGAGTGAAGTTCCGCAAGGAGTTCCGTCGTGTGCGCCGGCGCAACGCGACGAAGGGCAACTATGTCGCGTTCGGCGACTTCGGCCTGCAGGCGCTCGAGGGCGCGTGGGTGAAGGGCTGCCAGATCGAGGCCGGTCGTGTCGCCGCCCAGCACTACCTCAAGCGCGAGGGCAAGCTGTTCATCCGCGTGTTCCCGGACAAGCCGGTGTCGAAGAAGCCGCTTGAGACGCGCATGGGCAAGGGCAAGGCGGACGTGGACTACTGGGCGGCCCGTGTGCGGCCCGGGACGATGCTGTTCGAGATCGCGGGCGTGCCCGAGCAGGCGGCCAAGGAGGCGCTCGTGCGCGTCGCCATGAAGATGCCGGTGAAGTGCCGGTTTGTCGGCCGTCGCGTGGCGGTGTGAGTCAGGAGCGGATCCATGACCGGCAGCGAAGTGAAGAAGATGAAGAGCGAAGAGATCGGGATCGAATTGAAACGGCTTCGGGAGAGACTGTACCAGCTCCGATGCCAGACCATATCGGAAAAGGTCGAGGACAACTCGCAGTTCAAGAAGATCCGCAAGGACGTGGCCCGGCTGATGACGGAGCGCCGCACCCGGCTCTCGGCCGGCGCGGTCTGAGACGCAACGCCCCGCTGTGGGGCCTGGAAGGTTTGGCAATGAGTGAAACGACAGCAGCACAGACCAAAGAATCGACCAGGGGTTCCAGGATCGGGATGGTCGAGTCTGATCTACGCGACAAGACGCGCAAGGTCGTGGTGAACTACATGACCAAGCACCCGAAGTACGGCAAGTATATCCGCCATCGGACCGTGCTGCATGTCCACGATGAGAACAACGAGTCGCACGCCGGCGACCGCGTCGAGGTGGCGCCGTGCCGACCGATCAGCAAGACCAAATCGTGGCGACTCGTGCGGGTTGTCGCCAGCGGGCCGGGTCGGTAGCGAGAGGACGAGCCATGCTTCAGCAGGAATCTCGATGCGAGGTCGCGGATAACTCCGGCGCCAAAGTTGCGTACGTGATCCGTGTGTACGGCGGTTCGACCGGCCGCAGGCAGTACACGCGCAAGACCGCATACGTCGGCGACCGCGTGCTCATCTCGGTGAAGAAGGCGCTGCCCGGCTCGGACATCAAGTCCGGCGACATGTCCAAGGCGGTCGTGGTTCGCACCGCCAAGGCCACCCGACGGGCCGACGGGTCGTACGTGAAGTTCGACAGCAGCGCGGTCGTGCTGATCGACGATGACGGGAATCCCAAGGGAACACGCATCTTCGGGCCCGTCGCCCGCGAGCTGCGCGAGAAGAACTACATGAAGATTGTTTCATTGGCCTCCGAGGTGCTCTGAAGAAGTCGTGGAGCCGTGCGGAAGAGGATCGCAACAATGCCCAGGCATGTGAGAAAAGGCGACACGGTGATGATCACCGCCGGCGACCAGCGCGGCAAGGTGGGCGAGATCAAGCGCGTGATCCCCAAGAGCGATCGCGTGATCGTGCAGGGCGTGAATCTTCGCACCAAGCACCTCAAGCCGACGCGGATCAATCCGCAGGGCGGGATCATCACCAAGGAAGCCCCGATCCACATCAGCAACGTGAGCCCGGTGGTGGACGGCCGACCGGTGCGGGTGCGGTTCAAGACGCGCGATGACGGGAGCAAGCTCCGGGTGTCGGCGACGAAGGACGAGAAGACGATCGGACGCGAGATCCATGGGCCGAGAAAGAAGTGATGTGCAGACCTGTGGGCCGCGGGGCCTGGTCGGAGTAGTTTATGGCTAAAGGCAAGGCTAAAAAGAAGAAGAAAGACGACGGTCCGATCGAGCCGGCGCCCAGGCCTCGCCTGGCCGAAAAGTACGACGCCGAGGTCCGCAAAGCCGTGATGGAGCAGTTCGGGACCAAGAACCCCATGGCGGCTCCGTGTCTCGAGAAGATCACGCTCAACGTGAACATGGGGCGTCATCTCGACGGCACGAAGATCCCGCCCAACGTTCGATCATCGGTGATCGAGACGCTGGAAGCGATCTCGGGCCAGAGGCCGATCATCCGAAAGGCCAAGAAGTCCGTCTCGAACTTCAAGGTCCGCGAGGGATACGAGACGTCGGCGGTGGTGACGCTTCGGCGCGACAGGATGTGGCACTTTCTCGACCGCCTGATCAACCTGGCCACACCCCGAATCAAGGACTTCCGGGGGCTGCCGACCACGTCGTTCGACGGGCAGGGGAACTATTCGTTCGGGCTGACGGAGCAGGGCGTATTCCCCGAGATCAACATGGCGGAGGTCTCGTTCACACACGGAATGAACATCAATCTGACGTTCTCGAACAGCACCCCGGAGCGCAGCGCATTCTTGCTGGCGCAGCTGGGCATGCCGTTCAAGCGTCCGGAGCAGAACTAGTTATGGCCAGCAAGTGTCAGATCGTGAAAGCAAAGAAGACCCCCAAGTTCAGTTCGCGGAAGGTCCGACGGTGCGAGATCACCGGGCGGGCGCGGAGCGTGTATCGGAAGTTCCGCATCAGCCGAATCGTGCTGCGCGAGCTGGCGCTGCAGGGAAAAATACCCGGGATGCGCAAGGCGAGCTGGTAGCACGCCGTGATGAAGGACGACATGCCCATGGGCAACGAAGGTACAACAAATGTCGATGAGTGATCCGATCGCCGACATGCTGACACGAGTGCGCAACGCGTTGCGCAACCGTTCCAAGGTGGTCGACTGCTTGAACAGCAAGGTCTGCCGAGGCATCGCCGATGTGCTCCTCGACGAGGGCTACATCGAGGGGTACGACGTCATCGACGACGGCCGTCAGGGGCTGATCAAGGTCCGCCTGAAGTACGGCCCGCGCGGTGAGCAGTTGATCCACAAGATCAAGCGTGAGAGCAAGCCGGGGTGCCGCGTCTACCGCAAGGTCGACGACATCCCGCGCCCGCTGCAGGGGCTCGGCATCGCGGTGGTGTCCACGAGCCGGGGCGTGTTCAGCGACCGCAGGTGCCGCGAGGAGCGCGTGGGCGGCGAACTCCTGTGTACGGTTGAATAGGGTCGGACGATTGGGCCCGGGGCAACGCACCCGGGAGCGGAGCGACGGACGATGTCTCGAATCGGGAAAAAACCAGTCGAAGTTCCCGCCGGCGTGAACGTCTCGGTGGCCGACGGCACCGTGACCATCGAGGGCCCGCTGGGCAAGCTCAGCATGCGCCACCGCGAGGAGGTCGATGTCGCCTGGGACACCGAATCGCGCACGGTCGTCGCGACGATCGGCGAGGCGGACATGGGCGTTCGCCAGGTGCGCGCCTATTGGGGCCTCACACGCTCGCTGCTCCAGAACATGGTCACCGGCGTGACTCAGGGCTACGCGAAGGTGATGGAGATCCAGGGCGTGGGGTACACGGCCCAGGTCCAGGGCGCCCAGCTGAAGCTCATCGTCGGGTTCGCCGACCCGGTCATGATGGACATCCCCGCCGGGCTGGACGTCAAAGTGGACCGGCATCGCGTGACCATCAAGGGCGTGGACAAACAGCTCGTCGGGCAGTTCGCGGCGGACATGCGCTCGCGCCGCAAGCCCGAGCCGTACAAGGGCAAGGGAATCAAGTACGCCGATGAAGTCATCCGGCGGAAGCAGGGCAAGCAGTTCGGCGCGTAGATGTGTGCAGCGGAGTCACAGTTCGCCGAACGGGCGGATCGGAAAGACAGCGGATGAATCAGTCGAAACAAAAATCGGTGAGACGATCGAGACGCCGGGTTCAGATCCGCAAGCGTGTGCTGGGGACGCCGACGCGCCCTCGCATTTCCGTCTATCGCTCGCTGAATCACATGTACGCGCAGGTGATCGACGATCTTGCGGGGCGGACGATCGCGTCGGCCTCCACGCGCGAATCGGCGCTGGGTCTGGAGAAGACGGGCCACGCCGCCGCCGCTGCTGTCGTCGGGGCGGCGCTCGCGGAGCGCGCCAAGGCCGCCGGCGTGTCCAAGGTCGTGTTCGATCGTGGCGGGTTCAGATTTCACGGGCGAGTGAAGGCGTTGGCCGACGCCGCCCGAAAGGGTGGACTTCAGTTCTGACGACGCGCAGGCGTCATTCACGAGAGCAGTGATGGCAGAGATCCTCAAAGATTCGGGCAATCTGGAATCGACGACCGTAGGCGTGTTTCGGACGGCGGCGACCGTCAAAGGCGGGCGTCGATTCAGCTTCAGTTCGCTCGTGGTCATCGGCGATCGAAACGGGCGCGTCGGGTACGGGTACGGCAAGTCACGAGAGGTGCCCTCGGCGATCGAAAAGGCGCAGAAGATCGCCAAGCGTGGCCTCACCGACGTGCCGATGATCGGCCGCACCATCCACCACGAGGTCGAGGGGCGGTTCGGCGCGTCGCGGGTGCGTCTGATCCCGGCCTCGCCCGGCACGGGTGTGGTCGCGGGCCACACGGTTCGAGCGGTGCTCGAGCTCGCCGGCGTGCAGGACTGCCTGACCAAGTGCTACGGATCGACGAACAAGATCAACGTGGTCAAGGCGGTTTTCGACGGGCTGTCCAGGCTGCGCCTGCCCGAGGAGATCGCGAAGCTGCGAGGCAAGGACCTGGGTAAGACCGAGATCGCCAAGCGCATCGAGCGCAGCCGGAAGCTGACCGGCGTCGGCGCAGCCTCGTCAACCGAGCCGGCAACCGAGAACGAACAAACGGGGGGTGAAACGTCATGATGATCCACGACGTGACGGCACTGGCGGGCAAGCACAAGGCGCGGAAGCGCGTCGGGCGCGGGGACGGCAGCGGGCACGGAGGGACGTCCGGGCGCGGGCACAAGGGCGCCGGCAGCCGGAGCGGCTTCTCACGCCGACACCAGTTCGAGGGCGGTCAGATGCCCTACTTCCGACGCCTGCCCAAGCTCGGCTTCACCAACGTCCGGTTCAAGACCCGCTTCTGGGTCGTCAATCTCGGCAACATCGTGGCGCACCCGGATTTCGCCGGCGGCGGTGAGGTCAACGCCGAGACCCTCATCAACGCGGGCCTGATCCGCGACACCAGCCGCGACCTGAAGATCCTCGGCGGGATTCCCGAGGGTGAGTCGCTCAAGGTCACGCTGTCGGTGAAGGCCAATCGCGTGACGGCCAGCGCGCGAAAAATGATCGAGGGCACGGGCGGGAGCGTTCACGAGAGCGGCACACGCCGCGATCGCGTCCGAGGGATCGACCGCAACTCGGACGATCAGACACCCAAGAATCTGACGAAGAAGCTGAGGTTTCGCCGGAAGATGGCAGCGGCCGCGGCCGAGCGTGCAGCCAAGAGTGGCTCGCAAAAGAACAAGGGCTGATCGACCACGGCGGTCGCCGTGCGTCTGATCGGAGCACTCGATGCTTCAGGCGTTCATAAACGTATTCAAGATCGCGGAGCTGCGCTCGAAGCTCTTCTTCACCTTCGCAATGCTCGCCGTCTATCGCATCGGGTTCTGGATCCCCGTGCCCGGCGTGAGCCAGGAAGCGCTCACCACGTTCTTCGAGCAGCAGAGTCAGACCGGCGGCGCCTTTGGCCGACTGGCGAGCTACATGGCGATCTTTTCCGGCGGCAGCCTGAGCCAGTCGACCATCTTCGGCCTGGGCATCATGCCCTACATCTCGGCCGCGATCATCTTCCAGCTGCTCAACTCCGTCGTGCCCGCGCTGAAGAAGCTCAAGGAAGAGGGGCCTTCCGGCCAGCAGAAGATCCAGGAATGGACGAGGTACGCGACGATCGGTCTGTGCATCGTCCAGTCGATCGCGTGGCTGCAGTTCATCACACGGGCGAGCACGGGCGCGGGCGGGCTCGTGCAGCCGTGGTGGAGCTCGAACCCGCTCTGGTGGCTCATGGCGATCTGCTCGCTCACCGCGGGCACGGTCTTCCTGATGTGGCTCGGCGAGCAGATCGACAAGCACGGCATCGGCAACGGCGTCTCGCTCATCATCACCGCAGGGATCCTCTCCCAGATGCCATGGGCCATCATGGAGGTCGTCAGGAGGTTCGATCCAGGCGCCAGCGACGGGATCGGGCTGATGGGCGTCGTGCTGCTGGCCGGCGGCTTTGTGCTCGTGGTCGCCGGATCCGTCCTCATGACCGTTGCGCAACGGCGGATTCTGATTCAGCAGGCGAAACATACGCGCGGGCGCAAGGTCTACGGCGGGCAGAGAAGCTATCTTCCGCTGCGCGTGAACCACGGCGGGGTGATGCCCATCATCTTCGCCTCGTCCCTGATGATCTTCCCGTCCGTGATGTTCAGCGCGATGGGAACGCAGCTCCAGGTCGCGGCTCCCAATTCGTGGTGGACCGAGGCTGTGCGCTGGATCGGCGACGAGCTCGGCTTCGGCAGCTACCTGTACGTCATCCTCTACATCGGCATGGTGTACTTCTTCAGCTACTTCTGGATCACCGTGCAGTTCAACCCCGAGGAGATGAGCAAGCAGCTGCGCGACCACGGGTCGTTCATTCCGGGCTTGAGGCCAGGGCCGCGCACGGCCGAGTACCTCGAAAGCGTCATGGAGCGCATCACGTACGTGGGGGCGGCCTTCCTGGCCTTCATCGCCGTGCTCCCCATGGTCGTGGGCAAGAGCCTGAACGTGCCGTTCACCGTGACGCAATTTTTGGGGGGAACCGGGCTGCTGATCGTGGTGAGCGTCTGCCTGGACTTTATCCAGCGCGTCGAGGCCAACCTGCTGATGAGGAACTATGCGGGATTCCTCGGTGGGGGCGATGACGGTCGCGGGCCCAAGATGCGAGGCCCCCGGTACTGAGGCCGTTCTCAGATCAGATGTTGCGTCGAAATGTGTGTAGGACGCCGAGTCTGAGTCCGCGAAGGCTCGGATACGCCTCATGAGGCGCGCGATCCGAGGCTTCGCCCGCGGCGGGCTCAGACTCGGCGTCTGCGCAGTTGAGGGCGCGGATGGAGGTGAATGCCCACCTCTCCACGTGCTCTGCACCAGGGCGGAACCGGGCCGCGGATTCGGGAATGAACGGCAGATCGTTCGCCAGGGATTGGTGACGAGGACGCAGGAGAGGGCTACTATTGTCCTCGCCCCCGGGGGCAGGTGCCCGGTGGATATCAGTGTTGCCGGAATCAGGGTGTGATCGGTCCCGCCGGACCCGGGCAGCGGCGGTTTCGGACCCAACGTCGAGGTGTCGCAGTGAAGGTCAGAGCCAGCGTGAAACGCATCTGCAACCGGTGCCAGATCGTGCGCCGCAAGGGCAAGGTGCGCGTCATCTGCAAGGCCGACCCCAAGCACAAGCAGGTTCAGGGCTGAACGAGGAGCATCGACGTGCCGCGTATCGCAGGTGTGGACATCCCCGAGCGCAAGAAGGTTTTGTACGCGATTCAGTACATCCACGGGATCGGGCCCAAGCACGCGCGCGACATCCTCACCGAGGCTCAGATCGATCCTGATATGCGGGCCACCGAGCTGTCCGAGCACCAGGTCGCACAGATCAACCAGCTGCTCGATGAGAACTACATCGTCGAGGGCGCGCTGCGGCGTCAGACCGGGCAGAACATCCAGAGGCTCAAGGACATCCGTTCGTACCGCGGCGAACGTCATCGTCGGGGCCTGCCGACGCGCGGACAGCGCACGCGATGCAACGCGCGCACCCGCAAGGGTCGCAAGAAGACCGTGGCGGGCAAGAAGGGCGTGAAGGGCAAGTAATCCCGCGGCGCATCGTGCGTGGCACGAGCGGCGAATGGAACCAACAGAATCGCGAGGCGCCCGCCCTGAATGGGAGAGTGGAGCCGACAGGAGCGAGGCATGGCCAAGAAGGCGAAAAAAGTACGGCGCAACGTTGTCCGCGGTATTGCGCACATCAAGTCAACGCACAACAATACCATCGTCACGATCACGGACCTCAACGGCGAGACGCTCGCCTGGGATTCGGCCGGGACGATCGGGTTCAAGGGCGCCCGCAAGAGCACCCCGTTCGCCGCCACCCGGGCCGGCGAGTCGGCCGGGCACAAGGCCCGCAAGATGGGGATGTCGGAGATTGAGGTCAAGATCAAGGGTGCCGGCGGCGGGCGCGAGGCGGCGGTCAACGGGCTGGTGAGCACCGGGCTGCGGGTCACGGCGGTGGAGGATCACACGCCGGTGCCGCACAACGGCTGCCGTCCCAGAAAGAAACGTCGCGTCTGACATAAGACCAGGTTCATCATCGGGGGTCTGGGGAGACGTCGAAGGGAAGAAGGTCGGACCGGCACGCCGGCAGGTCGGTCCGAACCGAGAGCCTTCGACGGTGCAAGCACGAGGCTTTGGCCGGCAGCGAGGTACGACCATGAGAGTTCGTTGGCGTGGGCTGGAATTGCCCAGCACAATTTCGGCCGATCCCAAGTTCAAGAGCGACACCTACGCCCGGTTCACGATCGAGCCGTTCGAGCGCGGGTTCGGGACGACCATCGGCAACAGTCTCCGGCGGGTGATGCTCAGTTCACTCGAGGGGGCCGCCGTCACCGCGATCAAGATCAAAGGAACCGAGCACGAGTTCAGTTCGCTCAAAGGCGTCCTTGAAGACGTGACGGACATCGTCCTGAACGTCAAGAGCCTCGTCGTCCGCCTGGATAGCGACAAGCCGAAGGTGATGCGCCTGGCCGCCAAGGGTCCCGGCGAAGTGACCGCCGACCTGATCGAGGCCGACACCGCCGTGACCATTCTGAACAAGGATCTGGTCATCGCGACCCTGACCGACGAGGTCAGCTTCGAGATGGAGCTGTACGTGGCCACCGGCCGCGGGTACGTCTCCGCCGCCGAGCAGTACCAGGACGAGGAGGAGCAGGAGCTCGGGCTGATCCCGATCGACGCGATCTACTCGCCGGTGCAGCGCGTGCGGTACAAGGTCGAGGACACGCGCGTGGGTCAGCGCACGAACTATGACAAGCTGATCCTGGAGATCTGGACCGACGCGACGATCTCGCCGGAAATGGCGATGGTCGAGGCGGGCAAGATCCTTCGCAAGCACCTCAACCCGTTCGTGCAGTTTTTCGAGCTTGGCGAGGAGCAGGTGTCCGATGAAGCCGCCGCCGCCGCCGGCGTTGACGAAGAATTGATCCGCAAGCTCGAGATGCCCATCGGGATGCTGGATCTTTCGGTGCGGGCCAGCAACTGCCTCGAGGGCGCACAGATCGACACCATCGGGCAGCTGGTCTCGCTGACCGAGCCGGAGCTGCTGCGGCTGCGCTCGTTCGGTCGAACCTCGCTGCGGGAGGTGAAGAAGAAGCTGATCGAGGTCGATCTGGAGCTGGGCGTAGAGCTTCCCGACGGCGTCTCCATCAAGCCCATTGAGGCGGTTTGATGCCCGGCATGAGTCACACCGGCCGGGCGACCCCCGGTCAGTCAGGAATCGAGCGATGCGCCACCGCAAAGCCGGCTACAAACTGAATCGGACCACCGCCCACCGCCGGGCCATGCTGCGCAACCTCGCGGCCGGCCTGTTCGAGCACGGTCAGATCACCACCACCATCCCCAAGGCCAAGGCCGTTCAGCCGTTCGTCGAGAAGATCATCACCAAGGCCAAGCGCGGCGACCTGCACGCGCGGCGTCAGGTGATCGCGGCGTTCGGCGGCGACCGATGGGCCTTCGACTGGCTCTACCTGCCCAAGAACCCGACGGATCAGGAACGCGATAAGGTCGAGCAGCACCGCGAGCGCACGGAGGGCTACTTCGACCTGCCCGATTCCAGCGAGGTCGAACGCAACCGCTACGGCAAGCTCCGAAAGGCGCCGCGGCTGGTCAAGCACATCTTCGAGAACGTCGCGCCGCGCTTCGCCGACCGCCCGGGCGGGTACACGCGGATCATCAAGCTCGGGTACAACCGCCTCGGCGACGCCGCCGAACTGTGCGTGCTCCAGTTCGTTGGCAACGAGGAAGGCCCCGAGATCGGCGGGCGGGTCAGCACTCGCCGCCGCATCGCGGACAAACGGACGGCCTACGCGGCCAAGCTTCGCAAGGAAAACGTGACGGCATCGGTGGACGAATCCCCTGCTGCCGACGCGGACGGCGCGGACGATGAGACCAATGCGGTCGAGGACACGTCCGGCAAGGAGTGATGCCTCGGCGACATGGTGACCACCAAGACCGGCTCGGCGATCAGCGGGCCGGTTTTCAATTCAGTATGATGTGTCGCCCACGGGAGTCCGGCATGAATGCGACGCAGACCAGGTTGAAATCAGCGAGTCGATGGGTGCCCGTGCTGATTGTGGCGGCGATCGTCGCGGCGGTCCTGGCGATTGTCGTCGTTCGATCGTGCACGGCTGCGCGTCCGGGATCGGGCGGTGCCGGGCTCGCGAACGCACCATCGGTCGAGCAGACTGGTGACTCATCCGGTGAGAGAGTAGTGGTGTCGTTCTCTGCGATCGTCGCCGAGTTCGACCCGGCCACGCAAGCCGGACAGAACCTCGTGGCCGCGCTGGACGCAGGCGAGCAGCGCGAGGGCGTGATCTCGGCCGACAGGCTCGCAAACGTGCGAAACCTGCTCCCGTTCGTGACGGTTCTGACGCAACCGGGCGTCACCACCTTTGCCGGTCAGCAGTGCGTCGTCGGGACAGCGGCGTCCACCACCGTCTCGAGCGGGCAGGTGGTTTCGAAACAGGAGATCAAGCTCGGGCTTGTCGCCGAGGTGGAGGACCAGGGCGCGCTGACCGTCGCCGCGCGGTTTCACACGGTTGACGCCAACGGTCGCCTCGCGGTCCTGGCGGAGGAGTGGGGGTTGCCATTCGCGAGAAGGCGTTCGGCCAGCGCTTCGGAGACCATCCGCCCGGACGAGGCGCTGTTCATGCGTCGGCGATTCGGTGGCAAGGAGCTGCTCGTGATCGTCATGGGCCATCGAGTGCCGACGGCCGACGGCGGTGATGAGTGAGCGCACACGGCCGGCTATAGTCCGCACATGCTCGACACGCTCAACACGATCGAGTCGGACGGGCTGGCGGAACTCGCCTCGGCGACCGATGCAGACGCGCTCGAACAATGGCGCATCGCCTACCTGGGCACCCGCGGCAAGCTCAAGGCCGCGATGAGCCGGATGAAGTCGGTCGCCAAGGCCGACAAGCCCGCCGTCGGAAAGCGCATGAACGAGGTCAAGAAGGCGCTGGAGGACAAGTTCCAGCAAGTGTCAGCGGCCTTCTCGGTCAAGATGGGCGCGTCATTTGACGCCGAGATAGGACACGGACCTCGCGTCGACATGACCGAGCCCGGGCTCATCGAGAGCCGGCACGTCGGCCGCCGACACATCCTGTCGCGCGTCCGCGAAGAGCTGGTCGAGGTGTTTGCGCGCACGAGCCAATGCGGGAATAGTCGGCACAGAGATATTGTCGCGAAAGATTAATGGTGCCGCACCCGTACCACCACCACGGCCATCTAATATGATGTAATCCACACCCACGTGAAGAGCCGCATCTATATCTTTTTCAATATGCTGTGCAGAAAGTTTATAGCCCACCGGGATGCCACCTGTCTCTTCTCTGACCATGGCGGCAAAATCTTTCATGAAATGAATATCGTCCCAGTCGGGAAAACGCGGTGGTGAAACTGCGGGTTCGCCCTCTGGCAAGCCTCGCACAATAGCTATTTTCCCTTTGACTTTTTTCCCCGGTAAATGACCCCCGGTACCGGTTTTTGCACCCTGCCCCCCTTTAAAGTGAAACGCCTGGCATTTTTTTACCTTATCGATGGAGTAGCCAAAGCGAGCGGAAGCCAACTCGTAGAAATAACGCGAATTCTGCTCTTGTTCTTCAGGCAACATACCCCCTTCGCCACTACAAATACCGGTGCCGACCATCTCTGCGCCCTTCGCCAATGCTGTTTTGGCTTCCTCCGATAATGCACCAAAACTCATATCGGAAACAAACAAAGGGATTTTTAACCTCAGAGGTTTCCTGGCCTTAGGCCCGAGGATAAATTCAGTCGCCACGGGTGCATCATCTAATTGAGGAAATGTTGCAAGCTGGGCAGTGATAAATTGTATATCCTCCCATAGAGGTAATTCCTGTCGAGGGACTCCCATCGCGGCCGCGGGTCCATGATGGCCCACTTTGGTTAAACCGTCTCGCGCCAATTGTTGAATAAACTGCACGTGAGGTTCTTCGGGCGTACCATGTAAATCAGCATACAGGCCCTGATAGGCTTCTCTATTATAGGCCTGTGGATTTTCTCGCTCCCAGGCAATGATTTCATCTTCATCCACCTGAACATCATCCCCGTCTATCCAGGCATTGAATTTAGAGAGGCGCTCCGCGTTATTATAAGCACTGATTCCCGATTCGAATTCATAATCCCATCCATGTACCCCACAGATTATGTTCTTTCCATCAATCACAGCATCACTCATTAAAGCGCCACGATGGGCACAGCGCCCATAGAGCACCGAGACTTTGTTCCCATATTTAATCAATACAAGATCCACATTGGCCACTAATGCATATTTTGGGCTGCGATCCTGTAAATCTGAAAAACTAGCGATGCTTATCTTTTTCATCTCGTGCTCCTATTTTTTAATGCGTTCAATTTCCTTAGCCTAGGCGTAAACCTCTGCGGCTCGATCTGGGTAACCTGCCCATTAGGCCCGCAACAGGTCCGAGCGACTCAAGCTAGAGAAAATATTGCGTTAGCCCTATCCATTAACGATCCAGGTCACTTTTGTCCTGCGCTCGACCGCGCCTGTAAGAGTCGGCTAGTGCAATAACCCAGCAAATGATTAACACAGCCCAGGCAGCATCAAGTTGAGATTCATTGCCGACTGGTTGTCTGGATAGTAATTCCGTGATTGTAGCCACATCAGGGGCGACTTCCCCTCGTTGAATTTTCTCAACTATCTGCATAGCCATCTCTACCATATTAGTAATAATAAAATAGAGTGCTGTAAACGATGCACAGGCTAAGATGGCACCGGCAACGCGCTTCTTTAAAAAAAAGTGCCCCGCTCCGGGAAATACTAAAACGGATAGCAGGACAGCTTTGGTTGATTTATTCATAATAAAATGACCGGCTTCAGTTTTTTCGACATCACATTATGCAACAGCTCTCTCCCCACTCAATATCGTCTCAAGCTTAACCTGATCAGCCGCAAACAATCGAATTCCCTCTGCCAGTTTCTCGGTAGCCATAGGATCGGCGTTATGGCCCCAGCGAAAATCATTTTCACTGAGCTGTGTTTTTACATCTGTGGACGATGCATTTTGCGAATCGAGGATTTTATCTAGCTTCGCATCGGTATCGGCGAGCTCTTGCATCAGTCCGGGACTGATCGTGAGTCGGTCGCATCCGGCCAGTTGGCGTATCTGGTCGGCGTTACGAAAACTCGCGCCCATGACCACGGTATTAAAACCGTTTGATTTGTAGTAGTTGTAAATACGCTGAACCGACATCACGCCTGGATCTTCCGCCGGCGCGTAAGCGTCTACGCCATCGGCCTTTTTGTACCAGTCGAATATGCGCCCTACGAATGGCGATATTAAAAATACACCCGCATCAGCACAGGCCTGTGCCTGGGTGAAGCTGAACAGCAGCGTGAGGTTACAGTTGATGCCTTCTTTTTCGAGTTGCGCGCCTGCCTGTATGCCTTCCCAGGTCGAGGCGAGCTTGATCAGGATTCGATTACGACCGTTGCCATCCTGTTCGTAC
>JADFOF010000113.1 GCA_022563015.1 Planctomycetota bacterium | reverse complement strand
CGCCGCAACCGGACGATCCCGGTCGCCTGGCCGTGCTGACCCGCGACCCAACGGATCAGAGCGCGGCCTCGGTGACGATGACCCAGCGGCTGATCAACGCGTCGCGATTCGTGGGGATTCTGGCGGTCGGGACAGCCGTGCGCTCGGTCCTGGCGCGGATCGAGTCTCGCACGGTGTCGGACGCGGAGGTTCCCGTGGTAGGGATCGATCCGGTGGGGGGCGAGCTGCGGTGGTACGTGGACAGCCGAGCCGGCGGCGGATAGGCGACGCGCCCGCCCACGCCGCGGGGGTATCGTTGTGCGTCTATGCCGGCGCTTTCAATCGAGCCAAACGAGCGGGTCACGTTTCGCGTCGCGTATCGCGACGACGAACTTGTTGTCGTGGACAAGCCGGCGCGCGTCGTCACACAGCCCGGGCTCGGGCACGAGCGGGACTCGCTCCTGAACGGGCTGTTCGCGGCGTACGGGACGCTGCTGCAGAACCTGGGCCGATCGCGCGATTTCGGTCTGCTGCACCGTCTGGACCGTGACGCCAGCGGGCTGGTCATGGTGGCGCTGTCCGGACGCGCGTACGACACGCTTCGACAGGCCTTCGAGCGCGGCGAGGTGAAGAAGTACTACTGGGCGCTCGTGCGGGGCGCCCCCAATGCGCCCAAGGGTCTCATCCGAAAGCCCATCGTCGAGGAAACGACCGGCAGGAAGCTCGCGCGGGTGTCGCCCATGGGCAAGGCCGCGGTGACGGCGTACCGCGTGCTCGAGACAACGCCCGCCGGATCGCTGCTCGAGTGCCGCACGCTGACAGGTCGGCTGCACCAGCTTCGCGTCCACCTGCGATCGATCGGGTGCCCGATCATGGGCGACACGTTCTATGGATCGCGGCCGGTGCGGGCGTCGGCGCCGAGGCTGGCCCTGCACGCGCACCGGATCGTCACGCGCCACCCGCTGACCGACCAGAGGCTGGATGTGGCGTCGCGCTGGCCGAGCGATCTGCGAGCCACCCTTCGACGCGCCGGGCTGGCACGCCCGGATCTGCCCGGGCCGGCGAGCGACGACGCGGAGGGGTCCGAGGACTCGCAGCCTCAGTCTCAGCCTGAATCACACGAAGAGCGCTCATGAAGCGGTCATGTGGATTCTGGAATCAGGGCCATGAACTCGGCCGCGATGCCGTCGGCCAGCAGAAATCCCCCGTCCGTGAGCGCCCACCGATCACCAGCGCGCATGAGCCCGCGGGCCACATACACGCCCGCGAGGCGCTCCATCGAGAGCGCGGCGGCGGCGTCTCCGAGCGTTCGCACCTCTTCGAGGATCGGGCTCGCCTCGATCCCCTCCGTCAGTCGCAGCCCCGTCATGACGCGCTCGCGGAGCAGCCGAGGGGCGTCGGGCGGCTCGTGGTCGATGATCGCGGCGAATCCACCGTCGTCAATCTTCAGGTAGTCGCCAAGGCGTGGGACGTTCTTCCATCGGTGGCCCGCGACATGGGCGCTCGCGGATGGGCCCGCGGCGAGCCACTGCTCCTGACGCCAGTACCCGAGGTTGTGATCCGATTCCTGCCCCGGACGGGCGAAGTTGCTGACCTCGTACCGCCGAAGCCCGGCCCCGCCCAGCGTCGCGACCGCCAGCGTGTGCATGTCGATCTCGGTCTGCTCGTCGATCGGATCGAAGTCGCCGCGACCGAGCCGTTTCGTCATCGCCGTGTTGGGCTCATACGTGAGGTTGTAGCAGGAGACGTGGCCGACGCCCAGCGACAGCGCCTCGCCCAGGTCCGCGGCCCAGTCATCCACGGTCTGGCCCGGGACGGCGTAGATGAGATCGATCGACGTGCGTTTGATCCCGCACTGTCGCGCGAGCGTCAATGCCCGTGCGACGTTGACCGGGTCGTGCCGGCGCTCCAGCGTGTGCAGGTGCCGTGAGTTGAACGACTGGGCCCCGACGCTGAGGCGATCGACGCCCCCGGCGACAAGGGTCTGGAAAAGCTCCTCCGTGGCGGACTCGGGGTTGCACTCGACGGTGAACTCGCCGAGGCCGGCCCGGATGGTCGAGAGATCGAAGAGCCGGTCGATCGCCGCGAGCAGTTCCCCCCAGAGCTCAGTCCGAAGGAGCGTGGGCGTGCCTCCCCCAACGAAAACAGAACACAGGCTTCCCCCGGCGGACCAGGGCGCCAGGGCGGTGAGTTCCTCGATGAGCCGGTCGGTGAACGCTCGCTGCCGATCGAGCGTGTCCACGATGCTGTAGAAATCGCAGTAATGGCACTTGTGGGAGCAGAAGGGGACGTGGATGTACAGTCGGCGGACGGGTCGGTCGGGAACCGGCACCAGACCCCGTGCGGATCCGAAATGCGGGCGAGAAGTCTCGCCGGGGCGTTGCTGCAAGAGCGAGATGAGGGTATTGTGCGGCACGGGCGTATCGTGTGTCCGGGCTGTGTCGTCAGCCCGTTCGGGTGGTCAGGGCGACTTCAGCCCTCGGAAAGGATAGATGCGGTTGTGGACATTTCGCTCGTTCATGTGAAGCCGGACGGCACATCGCGCGAACTGACGCTGACAACGCTTCCCAAGGTCATCGGGCGGGGCGAGGACTGCGGGATCCGCATCCCGGTCGGGACGGTCTCAAGGCGTCACTGCGAGATCTGGCTGGACGAGGACGAAGACGCGCTCATGGTCAAGGACCTTGGGTCGAGCAACGGGATATACGTGAACGGCACGCGGACCAGCGAAGCCGAACTCTCGCCCGGCGATCTGCTGCTGATCGGGCCGGCGGTGTTCGTCGTGAAGCTGGACGGTCATCCGGCCCAGATCGATCCGTCCTCGGCGTTTGCGAAGGGATCGGCGGGCGAGAGCGGGCCGATGGCCGGACCCGAGGCCGGAAGCGGAACCAAGACCTCCGCCCCGATGATCCCCAAGCCGGACGCGGGCGGGCCGGACGCGAGCAGCATGGTCGACTTCGAGTTCGATCTGGACGACGAGGAGGACGATCAGCCCGCGCTGTGAAGAGCAATGCCGGCCGTCACGAGGGCGAGGAGACCTTCTGTTCCTCGTCCTGTGAGTCCTCTTTCTCGTTGGGCTCGTGCGACTCGGGGGGCTGGGGGATCCGGATGCTTATGCCGCAGCCTCGGCAGCGCACGGTCTTGCCGCGGGCGCTGACCGGCACCGCGAGGACCTTGCGACAGGTCAGGTTCGGGCACATGATGCGGATCGTGACGGTGGGCATCCGGGTATTCCTGAGGTTTCCATCGGACTTCTCGGAGCCGCTCTTGACAGCAGCCCGGACATCGGCCGCCGCGGGGATGGAACAACCCCGGCGGTGACGGATGAGCCGCCCGCTGCGGGGGGCGCCGACCGACTGGTTATCGGCACCGGATCCAGGGCGGGCGGGCTCTCAAAGCGCTATTCTCCTGTCGCCCTCGAACGGGGATTGAACGCATGACGCATGTGACTCAGCAACGACCGATCCCAGCGGAGTCGCCCGTGGCACGAGCGGCGGCGACGTCCGTGGTCGGCCTCCAGTGGGGTGACGAGGGCAAAGGCAAAATCGTCGATCTCCTGGCAGCCGAGCACGACGCGGTCGTTCGCTATAACGGCGGGGCCAACGCCGGGCACTCGATCCTCGTCGGACCGGACCGCTACGCACTGCACCTGGTGCCGTCGGGCATCCTGTACCCCGGCAAGGCGGCGATCATCGCCAACGGCGTGGTCGTGGATCCCGAGGCGCTGGTCGAGGAAATCGACTCACTGACCGATCGAGGCGTCGATACCTCGGGTCTGGTCGTGTCCAGCCGCGCTCATGTGGTGATGCCCTATCACACGGTCGAGGACCACCTCCGCGAGGCCATCCTCTCACAGGGCGAGGACCGCGGGCTCGGCACGACGCTGCGCGGCATCGGCCCGTGCTACGCGGAGAAGTGCCTGCGCGCGGGCGCCGTGCGCATGGGCGACCTGTCCCAGCCCGAGGATCTGCGCCGAAAGATCGAGATCGCGTGCGCATCGCGAAAGGCGTGGTTCGAGGCGGCCGGGTGTGCGGGCGACGCCGACCCCGAGGCGGTCTTTGAGCGGATTCGCCCGTTCGGAGATCGCCTGGCCTCGATCGTCAGGGACACGACGTACCTGCTGCACGAGCTGGTGGACCGAGGCAAGCGGCTTCTGTTCGAGGGCGGCAACGCGACACTGCTGGACCTGGACCACGGCTCCTACCCCTACGTGACCAGTTCGAGCTGCTCGGCGCTCGGGATCGGGGCCGGCACCGGGCTGCCACCGGGCCGGATTGGCCGAATCGTGGGCGTGATGAAGGCGTACACCACGCGCGTCGGCAAGGGTCCCATGCCCACCGAGTTGACCACCGCAGTCGCCGACGAGATCCGCACCCGCGGGGCTGAGTACGGCACGACGACGGGTCGGCCCAGACGGATCGGGTGGCTTGACCTCGTGGCGGCACGATATTCCGCCATGATCAACGGTGCCACAGGGCTTTCGGTGATGATGATGGACGTGCTGTCGGGACTTGACGCTCTGCAGGTGTGCACGGCGTACGAAATCGACGGCGAGCGCACCGAGCGGTTTCTTCCGGACAGCGCGCTGCTCGGGAGGGTCCGACCTGAGTACGAACGCCTCGACACCTGGTCAGAGGACGTGTCGGGTGCGCGGAAACTGAGCGACCTGCCGTCCCCGGCCCGGGCGTATCTCGACAAAATCGAATCGGCGGTCGGTGTGCGGATCGAGATCGTGAGCGTCGGACCCGATCGGGAGCAGACGATCCGGCTCTGACGACAGGATCGGGGCGGAACGATCGATCGCGTGATCCCAATACAGCCGATGGATCGGCGCGCACGAACACAACCCAGCCGGAGCACCGGTGAGCACGACGGGCGTCAACCTGAGCGAGACGGAACGGGCGGTGGTCGAGGCGATGCGAGCCCGCAACCCGCGGGCGGACCCGACGGGGCATCTCCCGGACGTCCCGCCCTCGCGGATCCCGCGTCACGTGGCGATCATCATGGACGGCAACGGGCGCTGGGCCGAAGCACGCGGGCTGCCGAGGATCTTCGGGCATCGAAACGGGGCCGCGGCGGTGCGCGAGGTGGTGGAGCACGCCGGCGTGCTGGGTATCGAAGCAGTGACGCTGTTCTCGTTCTCGCAGGAGAACTGGAAACGGCCCAAGGACGAGATCGACGCGTTGATGACCCTGTGCCTGGCGTACCTCGAAGGCGAGCGCGACGCGATGGTGCGCAAGGGCATCCGGTTCAAGGTGATCGGCCGGCGCGAGGGCCTGCCCGAAGCGGTTGTGCTGGCGATCCAGGACGTGACCGAGGCCACCGCCGGGGGCAAGGCCGGGACGCTGTGCCTTGCGATCAACTACGGCTCGCGTGCCGAGATCGTGGATGCGGCCAAGTCGCTGGCCCGCGACGCCGCCCGAGGCCGACTCGACGCCGACGCCATCGACGAGGCGATGTTCGCCGATCGGCTCGACACCGCCGGGATGCCGGACCCTGACCTGCTGATCCGCACCGCCGGCGAGATGCGGGTGAGCAACTACCTGCTGTGGCAGATCAGCTACGCGGAGCTGTACGTGAGCCCCGTGTGCTGGCCGGACTTCGGGCCGGAGCAGCTGAACGATGCGGTGCGGGCCTACGCCGGGCGCGACCGGCGCTTCGGGGGCATCGGGCCCGGTTGATCGGCACGCCCGGGGCGAGCGGGGTAGAGTCCCAGGCGTGCTGCGCCACCGCTTGACATTCGGGCCGATCATGATCGTGGCGGCGTTCGCGGTGTTCTGGCTCGACGAGCTGGTGGACGGGATCCGCACGCCGCGCTGGCTCCTCGACGGGGCTCTGCCCTTTCACGACACGCTGCCCAGGGGGAGCGTGCTGTTCGTGGCGCTGGTCGGGGTGTGTGTGCTGGCGGCCCTTGAGCTGGCGCGGATCCTGCGTCAGAACGGCATCGACGCGTCCAGCAGGGTGATGTGCGGGGCGGCGCTGATCGGGCTGGCGGTCTCGTCGCTCGTGCCGGCGAGCGCGCAAGGCGTGACCAGCACCGCGATCGTGAGCTCCTCGGCCGCGTGCGTCCTGCTCGTCTCGCTCGCGTTTTATAGCCGCGACAAGACTGTCGAGGGCGTGGTGGCGGCGACCGGCGGCACGCTGCTGTCGTTCGTATACCTGGGATTGCTGCTCGGGTTCATGATGGTGATCAGGCGCGAGCACTCCGCGTGGGTGCTGCTGTGGATCCTGCTGGTGACCAAGTCGTGCGACATCGGCGCCTACTTCACGGGGCGTGCGATCGGTCGGCGCAAGCTGATCGCGTGGCTGAGCCCGGGCAAGACTTGGGAAGGGCTCGGGGGCGGCATCGTCACCTCCGCCCTCGTCGGAGCGCTCGGGGTGTGGGTGCTGAATTCACGCGTGCTCGGGACGCCGGACGAACTATCGACGGGGCTCATGGGTGGAGCGGTGGCCGGCGTCATTTTCGGGATCGTCGGGCAGGCCGGCGACCTGATCGCGAGCCTGCTCAAACGCGACGCGGGGATCAAGGACGCCGGGTCGGCGCTGCCCGGCTTTGGAGGCGTCATGGATGTCGTGGACTCGCCGATCCTGGTGGCCCCCGTGGCGTACTGGTGGCTGGCGACGATCGGGTGAAGACGTGTCTTCCCCGAGCGACGCATCGGCCCTACACTCTGTCGTGCGAGAAGATGTGGCAACAGGAGCCCTGAATGAGCGTTACGGAGAAACTGCTCCGCGTATATCGGGTTGATCGGCAGCTTGCGGGGCTCAAGGGGCGTCTGTCCGGGGCGCAGCGATTCCTGGACCACCAGATCCAACTGTTGCACGGCATCGAGTCGCGGCAGACCGAAACCAACCAGAAATTCAAGAAGCTCCAGGCCGAGGTCGGCGACCGCGAGAGCGAGATCGCACGCCTGGACGAGCGGATCACGCTCTTGCGCGAGCGGATGAACTCCGCCAACACCAACAAGGAATACAAGGCGTTCCTGACCGAGATGAACACGCACAAGGCCGAGCGTGGGCATGTCGAGGAGGATGCCCTCGAACGCATGGCGCGCCTGGACGACCTCAAGGCCGAGCTCGCCACGCTCGACAACGAGCAGGCCGAGCGCGACCGGATGCGCCAGGTGGCCGAGCACGATCGCGACGAGCGACGGGCGAGCGTCCAGGATCGGCTCAACGAGCTCGAGGCCGAACGCCTCGAAGTCGTCAAGGGCGTCCCCGGCGACGCGCTGGCGATGTACGAGCACCTGCACGCCGAGCGTGATGAAGAGGCGATGGCACCCGTGCAGATCCAGGACCGAAAGCGGCACGAGTACAACTGCGGGTCGTGCATGATCGCGCTGCCCATCGAGAGCGTCAGCGCGCTGTTGAGCCACGGCGGGCTGACCACCTGCGTCTCGTGCGGGTGCATCCTGTACCTCGAGAGCGAAACGGCGGCGGCGCTCCTGCCGACCGAGAAGCGGTAGAGGCCCGACGTGTGCGGCCTGCGCCGGGGTCGAGCCGATCAATTCAATCCATGAAACGCATGCCGCGGCCAACCGGGCGTGAGGCGGGGCAGGCGGCGACGCGCCGTGCGCGGCGTTGGGCGCGCCTCCGCCCGTGGCTGATCCCCGCTGTGCTCCTGCTGTGCGTCACACTGCCGCACCTCGGCGACGGCGACTGGCAGCGGGGCGATTCGGGGTGGTACACGGCGATCGGGGTGCAGGCGTGGCGCACCGGCGAGCTCTGGACGCTCATGGGCGAGCCCGGGCAGCCATACTTCAACAAGCCGCCGCTCGTCTTCTGGATCACCGGGTTCGCAGCGTGGATCTTTGGACCATCGGCGTGGGCGGCGCGCCTGCCGACCGTCGCCGCGGCGCTGGGGTGCGTGCTGGCGACCGTGGGAATCACGCGCGTGTTCGCAACGAGACGGACGGCGCTCACCGTCGGCGTCGTGCTCGCGCTGAGCGTCGAGTTCTTCCGACGGACGCGCGAGGTCTCCCTGGATCTGTGGCAGCTCGTGTTCCTGCTGCTCGCGCTCTGGATCGCGGCCGGCGCGGTAAAGGACCAGCGCTGGCGGCGGCTGGCGCTGGCCGGTCTGCCGATCGGCCTGGCCCTGATGTGCAAGCCGATGGTCGCGCTGCTCGGCCCGGTGGCGATCGCGGTCTGGATTGTCGCCATCGGAGAGGCACGGCGGCTGGGCTGGGTGGCGCTGATGGTGGGCGCAGCGCTGCTGATCGCCGGGCCCTGGCACCTGGCGATGGCGCTCGAACACGGCGACACGTTCATCCGCAGTTATATCGGGGCCGAGATCGCCGGACGCGCCGGCGGCGGGCTCGGCGTCACGACCGACACCACGCCCGCGTTCTACCTCGTGCAGCTCGGCAAGACCTACTGGCCGTGGCTCCTGTTCGTCGTGCTCGC
>JADFOF010000112.1 GCA_022563015.1 Planctomycetota bacterium | reverse complement strand
GACCACGGTATGAAAAATTCGCGGAGGATCTTCGAATACTGATGCCCAGACTCCTCGACTCCGCATCGATTCGATATCATCAAATCGAGTCGAGAGCCAAATCGGTCGAGAGCTTCGGCCAGAAGGTTATCCGGCCAGGAAAGACGTACACGGATCCATTGAGCCAGATTACCGATCTCGTCGGAGTCCGAGTGATACTGAACCATCTCGGGGATATCGATCGTGTTCTGGGAATTGTGGACAGTGAATTCGAAGTGGATGACGAGAACAGCGTGGATAAGTCACTTGAACTGGGAATTGATCAATTCGGCTATCTGACTGTACACCGCGTTGTGCGGTTGACCGGTGAGCGGATAAGGGCTGCTAGTGAGTGGTCAGACTACGAGGGTATACCGGTAGAAATACAAGTCAGAACCGTTCTTCAGCATGCTTGGGCAACTGTTTCTCATGAATTGCAGTACAAGACCGCGCTCGATATTCCGAATGAGTTCAAACGCAAGCTGATTCGGGTCGCTGGACTTCTCGAGCTTGCCGACGAGCAATTCGTTGAGGTTCGACGAATGCACGACGCTGCAGCTCGGGGCATACCGGCCACAGTCTTTGACGCAAGCCTTGATCAGCCCATCGACCTGATTCGTGTAGGTCGATTCATCGAGAACTCTGCAGAGGCTGAGCGGATACTGAAATTGGCCTACGGCAGGCCGTATGTCATTCCTGCTGTTGAGTTTGGCGAGCCGACACCAGACTTGGATGATCGTACAAATGATCTGTCGTCACTTGTTGCCGCATGCAACATTTCGGGAATTAGAACAACGGCAGAATTGGGGGCAGCCCTCTCCCGAATCGCTGGAGATTTTCCAGCATTCCTTGATTTGGCTCATGGTGAGCCGGGCGGTGAGTGGTATATGGACGACTCTTTCATTATCCTTTTGGCAATGATTGCTGCGTGCCCGGATCGCGTTACGGTAGATTTTCTAACGGGCAATGGATTTGCGGCCGAATCTGCACAGAAAATTCATATCGCTGCGATGGTAATAGGGTATGACGGCATTGAAGGCTGACTCGCCCTAATCATGCCCCCTCGGCAATCGCGTCCTTCCGCAGCGTCAGCACATCGCGCAGCTGGTCCGTGTCCATCTCCGTCCGCCAGTCCTCGCCCGCGCCGGGTGCCATTGGTCCGCCCGCGGCGGACCTGCCAGTGCGTTGAGCGCACGCCGGCACACTGGCGGACAAGCCGCCAGTGGCACCCGGCAGACAGAGATGCGAAGCGGACCCCCTGCTGGCGCAGGGGGCTCTGTTCGGAGGGGGAGACCGCTGCGCTATGTGGGATCCACCGTGATCGCGTCGCGGCGGAGGGAGAGCACCTTGCGGAGCTGGTTGGTGTCCATCTCGGTCAGCCACTCCTCGCCGGCGCCGATGATCTGGTCGGCCAGCAGGCTCTTGCGCTCGATCATCTCGTCGATCCGCTCCTCGAGCGTGCCCGAGACCACGAACTTGTGCACGTAGACGTTGCGGGTCTGGCCGATGCGGTAGGCGCGGTCGGTGGCCTGGTTCTCGACCGCCGGGTTCCACCAGCGGTCGAAGTGGAAGACGTGGGTGGCGGCGGTCAGGTTGAGCCCGAGCCCGCCCGCCTTGAGTGACGCGATCAGGATCGGGTAGGAGCCGTCGGCCTGCTGGAATTGCTCGACGATGTGGACGCGCTCTTTCTGCGGCGTCCCGCCGTGCAGGAAGAGCACCTCGCAGTCCAGCTCGTGCCTGAGCATGGCTGCGAGGATGTCGCCCATCTGTCGGAACTGCGTGAAGATGAGCGAGCTGTCGCCGCCGTCGAGCACCTCGCGCACCAGCTCGACCAGCCGGACGCACTTGCCCGAGCGGGTGGGGCTGGGGATGCCGGCGCCTTCGAGCTTGTGGTCCTTGAGGAACTGCGACGGGTGGTTGCAGATCTGCTTGAGCCGCACCAGGGCCGCGAGCACCACGCCGCGGCGCTGGATCCCATCGCTGCGGTTGACCTGGTTCATGAGCCGATTGACGCACGATTCGTAGAGCGAGGCCTGCTCGCGGGTCAGCGGCGTGTACTCGCGCGACTCGATCTTCTCGGGCAGGTCGATGAGCACCTTGGGGTCGGACTTGAGTCGGCGGAGCACGAACGGCTGGATCAGGGCGCGCAGCTTGTGGGCGCGGCCCTGGTCGCGGTAGCGCTCGATGGGGACGGCGAACCGCTTGCGGAACATGTGCGACGAGCCGAGATACCCCGGGTTGAGGAAGTCCATGATGGACCACAATTCGCTGAGGCGGTTCTCGACGGGCGTGCCGGTGAGCGCGACGCGCGAGTCGGACGACAGTTCGCGCACGGCCCGCGACTGCTTGGTCGTCGGGTTCTTGATGAACTGAGCCTCGTCCAGCACCACCCGACGCCACGGCACGCGGTCGAGCGTCTCGAAGTCGCGGCAGACGAGCGAGTAGGTGGTGACGATGGCGTCGAAACGCTGGACCCTGGCGACGAACGCATCGCCGGTGAGCCGATCCGGCCCGTGGTGCATCATGAACTTCAGGTCCGGGCAGAAGCGCTTGGCCTCGTGCATCCAGTTCCCGACCACGGACATGGGAACGACCAGCAGTGTGGGCCCGACGGCGGTCTCGGCGGCTGATGCGCCCGCGTCCTTCATTCGCTGCGCCTCCTCGCGCTCGAAGGCGAGCAGTGCCAGGATCTGGATGGTCTTTCCCAGCCCCATGTCGTCGGCCAGGCATGGACCGAAGCCGAGCGATTCGAGGAACCAGAGCCACGACAGCCCCCGCACCTGGTACGGTCTGAGCGTGCCGTGGAACGAGGCGGGCTGCTCGATCGCGGGGAGCTTGGCGTACCCGTCCGTGCCGCCGAGCATGGCGCCGACCCAGCCGGTGGCCTCGATCCCCAGCACGGGGATGCCCGTGGCGCGGGCGTCGGAGGTGTAGGCGATGCCGAGCGCCTCGCGCAGGCCCATCTTGCCGCCGGGATGCTCGTGGATGAACTCGACGGCGGCGGCGACGTCCTCGGGGCGGATCTCGACCCAGTTGCCGCCGATGCGCAGCAGCGGCGCGCCCCTGGACGCGAGCTGCTCGAACTCCTCGAGCGTCATGGAGGCCCCGCCCAGCGTGATCTCCCAGCGGTAGTCGACGAGCGATCGGATGCCGAAGCTGGTTCGCCCGGCCAACGAACTCGAAGAATCGGCGTTGGGCTGGGTCGGGACGAGCGGGTCCGAGTCGATGTACATCTTGGCACCGAGGCGCACGCTCGGCTCGTCCCACCACCGCGGGGAGACGATCTCGAATCCCTGCTCGGCGAGCACGGGCGCAACCTCGCGGAGGAAGTGGTACGCCTGCCCGGTTGTGAGCTCGAGCCCGTCCGGCTGCGACTCGGTGAGCGAGTGTTCCAGCGCCGAATACAGGCGCGACGCGCGGCCGAGTTCGCCGAGCAGCAGATCGTGCGGCCCGTCGAGTCGTCGGCCCATGATCGTGACCGATTCGGTCGGGAAGAGCCACACATCCGCCGCGTCCACCACAACGTCGGGCGCTTCGCAGGCCTGGAGGTGGAACGAGAGCGTCCAGCGCACGTCGTCGCCGGGCGGCTGCAAGTCGGGGATCTTGTCCGACGACTCGGGCTCGCTGAGCCTGAGCAGCAGGCGCCATACGCTGCTCTCGCCTCGGTCTTCGAGTCCGGCCAGCCAGGAGCGCACGCGCCCGGGCAGCGCGTCGCGCCCGTTGGGACCCGGCGGTGTGGCGTGCTCGGGCCCGAGCAGGCCGCTGAGCCACCGCACGTGCGGGTCCTGGGCCGGGTCGCTCGACTCGATCGACTCAATGAAGCCTTCGGCGTCGAGCACCTGTCGGCATTGAGCGTCCGTCACGTCGGTGAGGAAGCTCTCGAGGAGAATCCAGAGATTGTGATCCGCCTCGTCAACCACGGCGCGGACGATGGGGGGCATGGAGGCGGCCAGTGCGGCGACACGGGCGGAGGTCTGGTCGTCGGCCATCCAGGGCTGCCACACACCGCGCGTCGCTCTGCGCCCGACCTGCATCACGCCGGGCACGAATCGCTGTTGTGCGAGCAGGGAGCGAACCATGCGGACGGCTGCGGCGAAGAAGTCGATCGACGCGCCGGCGACCGCCGTGTGCTGATCCGCCAGCCCGTTGTGCAGCGCGTCTTCCAGCCGATCCATCACGGCGCACACGCGTGCGGGCGGGATGGCGGCGGCGCAGACCGAAAAGTCGCTCAGCCTTCGGCCCGCGGCCTGGTCGTCTTGGGCGCTGTGGCCAACCGCGTGCGCCAGCCGGGGACTGGGCGCCGGTCGCCCGGACCGCGACGGGAGGCGCAGCTCGATGAACTCGAACTCGGTGGGCTCGTGAATCCCGGCCGAACGCAACAGGTCGGCCAGAGCTCGCTCGTCGGCGGCGAAGCAGTGCGCCGGCGCGTTCGCGTTGACGGCGGTGGCTGCGGCGTGCGCGTCGGGCCAGGACTTGGCGGACTCGGCCCAGAGTCGCAACGCCCCGCGGCTCCATGTCGTGTGGCATACAAGCATGTGATCCGTCGTGAAGTGGCCGCCGTGCGCCCGAGCAGACCGGTCGGCCTTGAATGGGGGCGCGGAGACTTGAACTCCGAACCAACGGCTTAAAAGGCCGCTGCTCTACCGATTGAGCTACGCCCCCGAGCCGGGCGACCCGCGCGGGCGGATCGCGGCCTCTATTGTAGGCGCACGCCCGAACGATTCGACGCGCGTTCGAGTGATTGTGGCGGCGATTTGGCGATGCGCCGCGCACCGGCATGAAAAAAGCCCCCGGGCGGATGTGCCCGGGGGGCTCGGTGATTCCGTCGTCAATGTCGATCGGGCGGAGTCAACTGAGCAGTTCGCTCAGGCCCAGCGGCGTGCCCAGCGTGCCGAACGAGCCGGTCTGGAATGTCGGATCGGCGCGGGCCATGTAGGCGATCACCGGCGTGGCGGTCTTGATCGTGAAGCCGTACCGCTGGTCTGAGTTCAATCGGCTGCCGGTAATGAACTGGTGCAGATCAAACTCGGCGACGCGTCGGGCGCTGGTGAACTTGCGGAACACCTCGGTCGTCCCGTCGGCGAACCGCATCTCGATCTCGACGACCACGTCTTCGAGCCCGGGGTTGTAGATGCGCAGGTACTCGGCGACCGTGGTGTTGACGCCGGCAGGGCGGAAGCCGTCGGCGAAACTCCAATAGGTGTACCCGGAGTCAATGAAGCTGGTCGTGGACCACTCTCCGAAGCTCTGTGCCGGCAGCGCCATGCTCACCTCTGTGTTCGAGGTGTACGAGATGGAGTACGGCAGGCCGGAGGGGAACCCGGGCAGCGTCGAGATGTCCAGGGTCGTGCGCGAGCCGGCTCCGACGGTCACTGCCTGGCGGTATGCCGACCCGTTGCTGAACGCGAAGACGAGCTGCACGTTTGCGACAGCGGCGGTGGCGTTGAGAATGGCGAGCTTCTCCGCCGACGCATTGACACCGAACTGC
The DNA here is from genome assembly GCA_022563015.1 of Planctomycetota bacterium. Taxonomy (GTDB): domain Bacteria; phylum Planctomycetota; class Phycisphaerae; order Phycisphaerales; family UBA1924; genus JADFGU01. Next base: position 2,876 of record JADFOF010000112.1, on the reverse strand, counting down.
CCCTCGGGGATCGCGCCGAATCTTGAGCCGAACCCCGGCGTGCCCAGCGCGGTGGAGGCGCCGAGCTGTGGGTCGTAGCTGCTGACGGCGGCGACGATGTCGCGCGGCGACGAGACCACCACGCCGTACTCCCCGTCGGGGATCTGCGCGCTGCTCATGGCGTTGAGGTTCCACCCGCCGCGGCGGTGCGGGCCGATGTTCTGGGTGAGGATGATTCCCGCCCCACCGCCGTCGCGGTGCAGCACGGTTGTGATCTTCACCGTCTGATCGGAGTCGTTGTAGAAGACGATGAAGTCGCTGGAGTCGCCTCCCTTGGTGACGGATGCGAAGCTCCAGGTCGGCACGCTGATGCCGGTGAACGCCTCGCCGGTCGACACGCCGAAATCCTGGTGGTTGAGGCTCGCCCCGACCGGGGCGGCGGCGCGAACCTCGAGCGCGAACGGCGCATCCTTGCGGACGCCCAGGCGCCCGGCGATGGAGGACGCGACATTGGTCGCCGACCCACTCGCGTACGCCGACGGCGAGGTGAGCGGGACGGTGATGCGGGTGTTGGGCGCGATGAGCCCGTCCGGCTGACCGTCGCCGTCCAGATCGTCCGTCAGGCTGTCGTACAACACCTGGTCGCGGACGCCGGTCTCGTATCGCGCCACGACGATGATGCGCGTCGCCTCGTTGTTGTTGTTGACGATCGGGATCGAGCTGGTCGCGCGGTCGTTGGCGTAGCCCTCGGGGTAGCGCAGCACGAACGGGAGCGACGCGATGCCGTCCGCATCGTCGGCTGGCAGGTTTCGGTCCTGCGTGAGATGCCCGCGGCCGGTGCCAGCGTTCATCTGGTCGTACAGCGCCAACGCGTCGGCCTCGGTGTTGCCGAAGAAGAAGAAGTATCGCATCGAGATCGATTCGCCGTTCGCCAGCGCACCCAGGTCAAACGCGATGGCCAGCACGCGGTCCGAGATGGCCCCGTTGGGATCAATCGTGCCCATGTCCAGGATCTGCTGGGCGTCGCGGATGAAGATCGTCGAGTCGATGGCGGTGACGATCGCCCGCGTCTCGGTCTGCGGGGCCGCGATGGCAAACGTCAGGCCGTTCTGGAATACAGCGTTCTGGAAGCTGCCCGACACGTACGTGGACCCGTCGAGCACATCGTTGGCGGTGTTCGCCGAGGCGGGCACGAGGTTCAGACCCATCTGCGGGTTGACCGCCTCCATCCACGCCACCTGCGACAGGGCCCCGCCGCTGATGTTGGTCAGCGTGACCTCGAAGGCGATGAAGGCGTCGTTGGCGCTGTAGCTGAATGTGCGCTCGATCTGCAGCCCGCGGAACACGCCCTCGACGGTGGCGCGCTGGTTGTTCGGATCGCTCTGCACGGTGATGCCCATGGGCAGGTCGGGCTGGCCTCCGATACCGTCGTTGCGGAACCCGATGCCGTTGGCCGACGCCCCGAAGTAGGCGTTGCCGAACGTCGGAAGATTCGCGTTGGTCAGGAACTCGATGCCGTTGAACACGAGCCCGGCGTCCGCGGTTCCGAACGCGCCCGCGTCGCCGAGCCCGACGGAGAGCTTCGAGCCGGTGAGCATCGCCTGCCCGTCGCTGACACCCGGCGCGACGCTGACCGTCAGGGTGTAGGCGCCGGTGGTGATCGCCGGCGTTCCAGACGCCGCCGTGGAGGCGTTGTACGCCCCGGCGCCTTCGACGTTGCTGGACTCGGACACGCCGATGAAGTAGGTCCCGCCGGCGACGAAGACGAAGTCCTCGATGGAGCTGTTCAACTGCCCGGCGGGATTTGCGAACTTGATCTCCTGGCCGCTGGCGTCGAACAGCCTCAGGGCCGTGTCCACGCTCCCGGCGACCGCGGAAACATTGAGCGTTGCGCCGGCGTCGGCGACAAAGCCGAACAGATCGACATCGAGATCACCGAACCCGCCGTCACCGATGAACGCGGTGCGCGTCGCCGATCCGACGCCGGAAATCTCCGCCAACATGCGGGCGGTCGTGACCGTGTCGTTGCTCTCGAACGGGCCGAAGATGTCGGTCAGCATCGTGACTTCGAGATCCCACGCCACGAGCAACCCGCTGTTGAGCGAGTTGGTGTCCTCGACGCGGAGGATCCACGCGCCTGCGGCGGACTGGCCGTCGAAAGCCGAGAGCGCCTCGAACGGCTGGAGCAGCTTGGACGCGAAAGGCCCCGGCTCTGTCGTGACCAACAGCGTCGCCTCGTCGTCGAAGGTCGCGGACACCGGCGTCATCGGGTCCGCCTGGAAGTTGCCGCTGCCCCCGTTGCCGTCCATGATGACGACTTCCACCCCGGCCGGCGACGTCAGCGTCACACGCAGGTCGCTCAGGAAGTCGTGGTTGATGTTCAGGACGAGGTTGACGTCGAGGATTTCGCGCGTGTCGGCGACCAGAATGACATCGGTTATGACGCCGGGATCTGGAATCGGGACCGGCTGCGCCAGCGTGTGGCGGAAGACCTTGCGATCGTTCTCGACCAGGTCGATGGTCAGGGTCAGGTCGTACACGCCGCGCGAGCCCGAGGCCCCGCTGCCCCCGATCGCCGGGTCGTACAGGCCGTTGGGGAACCCGGTCACCCCGACGTAGTACGTCCCGCCGGTGGTCACGAAGAAATCGACGAAGCTGTCAGAGCCGTTGAACTGATCGTTGGCGGCCAGCTCGTTCCCGTTGGCGTCAAACAGCCGCAAGAACGTGTCCAGCGAGGACGGCACGGGGCGATTCTGCGCGGCGGTCTCGGCCGTGATCGACCCGCCACGCGGCATATAGATCCGGTACAGATCGGCGTCAAACGCGGGGAACAGCCCGTCGCCGATGTTCATGCCGCTGAAGAACGCCTGCCCGCCCGCGTTGAAACTGACCGCCGT
>JADFOF010000111.1 GCA_022563015.1 Planctomycetota bacterium | reverse complement strand
TCCCCCCCGCCGCGCCGCCCCTCAGTCTCTCCCTCACTTCGTCTCTCCGTCTCTTCGTCTCTCCGTCTCTCCCCCCCTTCGTCGCTCCGTCGCTCCGTCGCTCCGTCGCTTCTGTAAAGAATGTTCGACTTGAGCGTTTTGTGGACGCAGTGCTCGGACCAGGTCTGGGCGAGGGTTTCGAGTTCGATGTCGGTCGGCTCGCGCCCGAGCGTGCGGTACTGGGCCTGGATGGCGAGCATCTCCTCGAGCGACAGGAACAGGTGCGCCTTGCGTGACAGCCGATTGAGTTGGTCGTCCGAGAGGTCGCGGATCGGGACGTGTGTGATGTTGAGTTCGCAGGCGTGCCCGCTGGGGAGGCGATCGGGCGTGAACGGCTGGTCGTGGATGGCGTGGATGACCGGGTTGGCGAGCAGTCGGCGTGCGAGCGCGTCCGCCTGCGTTGTTGACACGCCCGTCAGGTCGTAGCGCCAGCCGGTCGAGACGACCGCGTCAATCCCGAGCAGATCCTGGATGGCGTCGCGGACGGACTGGGCTGTCGGGTCCATGACGCCCGGCAGCGGGTGCACCTCGATGACACGGGCGTCCGGCGCGGGGGCCAGAGCGCCGACGGTGGCGGACTCTCGCACCGGATCGGCCAGAAGCCGACGGCACAGTCTGTCGATGTCGCGCTCGTTCATCTGGGCCTGGATGAGGTAGACCCGCGCGGTAGCAGCGGCGGTGAGCGGCAGATGGATCGACCGGGCGTCCCGGAGCAGCGCGTCGGCGCGCGGGTCGGTCCGACCCGGCTGAGCGCGGACCTCGAAGCGGTGGACGGCGGCCTTGGGCATCGAGTCCGAGTGTAGGTGAGCGATGATGGGCGGCGTGTGCGGCCGGGGATCCGTGCGGGTACGATCCGCGGCGATGACGAGCGAGACGGTTGAGTTGTTTACGGACGGTGCGTGCTCGGGCAATCCGGGACCGGGCGGATGGGCGTTCGTTCTCGTGCATCCGGCGTCGGGCAAGAAGATCGAGCGGGCCGGCGCCGAGCGCCTGACGACCAATAACCGCATGGAGCTGCGAGCGGTGATCGAGGGGCTCAGGTCGCTGCACGAGCCCTCGATCGTCGAGCTGACGAGCGACTCGAAGTACGTGCTCGATGGGTTGAACACGTGGCTGGATAACTGGATCGGGCGCGGGTGGAGGACGGCTGCGAGAAAGCCGGTGAAGAACCGCGAGCTGTGGGAGCGCCTGGACGAGCTTCGTGGGGAGCACCAGCTGCGGTTTCATTGGATCCCCGGGCACGCCGGCCACGCCCAGAACGAGCGCTGCGACGCGCTGGCGGTCGAGGCGCGAGAGCGGCTGGTGCGGGAGGGTGGGACCGGACTCAAGTCCGGTCGTGTGGGCAGGGGCGGGGATGGCCAATCGGAGACCGGGGGCTGACGGTCCGATCATGCAAGGTCCGTCCGGCGCGCGGGTTCATGGGACTCTGTGCCGGTTGCGCCGACGGTGCGGGTCAGCCCGAGTCGGGGGTCTTTCACGTGTGGGGATCTGTCGATCGGGCCGGCGGGGCGTCAATCCGGGTCGCCCGTCCGCCGATATGTCCGCGGAAGAGACCGCAATCGGTCTGGATCGATCGGCCGGAGGACGAGCCCGTGGAACTGAAAGACTATCTGGTGGCGGCGAAGGAAGCCGACGCGTCTGACATTCACCTGATCGCGGGCGAACCGCCCATCATGCGCGTGAACCAGGTCATGACCCCGATGGACTTTCCGGTCATCACGCCGGAAGCGGCCGAGGAGATGTTCCATCACATGGCCAAGGAGAACGCGATCGAGACATTCGATCGCATCCAGGACGCGGACTTCTCGTACCAGGAGCCGGGTGTGGCGCGCTACCGGGTGAACGCACACCGTCAGCGTGGGATGGTGGCGTTGGCGATGCGGATGATCAGAACGGTGGTGCCGCCGTTGGAATCGCTCCACCTGCCCGAGGTGATTTCGAGGCTGACGTACCTGCCGCGCGGGCTGATGCTGATCACGGGCGACACGGGCTCGGGCAAGTCGACGACGCTCGCGGCGATGATACAGGCCATCAACCAGCGCTACCGCAAGCACATCATCACGCTCGAGGACCCGGTCGAGTACGTCTTCAAGAGCGACAAGTGCATCGTGGAGCAGCGCGAGCTTGGGATGGACATGCCGACGTTCGGCTCGGGGCTCAAACATGCGCTTCGGCAGGATCCGGACATCATCCTGGTGGGCGAGATGCGCGACCTGGAAACGACGGCCCTTGCCATCTCGGCCGCCGAGACCGGGCACCTGGTCTTCTCCACGCTGCACACCGTCAACGCCAGCCAGACTGTGGAGCGCATCATCGACATGTACCCGGCCGGGCAGCAGAACCAGATCCGCTCGATGCTGGCCAACACGCTCCAGGCCGTGATCTCGCAGACGCTGTTCAGCCGCGTGGACGAGCCGGGGATGTGCCCGGCGGTCGAGATCCTGCTGTGCACGCCCGCGGTGCGGAACCTGATCCGCGAGCAGCGGACGTTCGAGATCCCCAACGTGATCGAGACCAGCCGATCGCTGGGGATGACGAACCTGGACGCGTCCATCGCGGAGCTCTACTTCAACGGGATGATCAGCAAGGAGGATGCGATCGCCCAGGCGGCGTTCCCGGACAAACTCGAACGTCAACTCGTCGCGTGATTCGGAGCGTTGCAGCCCAGGTGATTCCGGGACAGTAGAGCCATGCCGAACTACCGATACCAAGTCCGCACGTCCGCCGGCCAGGTCCAGGTCGGTGTTCTCAGCGCCGACAGCGTGTCCACGGCGGCCAAGATCCTGCGCAACCAGGGGGCGCACGTGCTGGCGATCAGCCCGGTGGCGGCGTCGATCTCGCGGAGTCAGCTGGTCGAGCGGCTCCGCAATCTCAACTCGGGCAAGATCTCCCAGAAGCACGTGCTGGATTTCACGACGCAGCTGGCGGTGATGATCCGGGCGGGCATCAACCTGCGGGCGTCGCTGGACGGCATCGCCGAGCAGACCGAGCACGCCGGCTTTCGCCGGATCATCAACTCGCTCAAGTCCGACGTCGAGTCGGGCAAGCAGTTCTCCGACGCGATCGCGCGGCATCCAAAGCTCTTCAACCCGCTGTACGTCAACATGGTCCGGGCGTCGGAGATGTCCGGGTCGTTCTCGAGAATGCTGGACCGCATCGCCCAGTACATTGCACAGGAGATCGAGACGCGCAAGATGGTGATCAGCGCGTCGATCTACCCGGCGGTGATCGGGACGATGGCGATCGGCGTCACGGTCTTCCTGCTCGTGTTCGTGCTCCCGAAGTTCTATATGGTCTTCCAGGGCAAGGAGGACATGCTCCCCTGGGCGACCAAGTTCCTGATGGGGCTCAGCGAGTTGTTCGTGTCCAACTGGCCCTACATCGTCGGCGTCGTCATCAGCTCCTCCGTCGGCCTGTTCATCTTCGCCAAGACCGAGGTGGGCGGGCTCTTCTTCGACAAGGCCAAGCTGAGTGTCCCCGTGCTGAAGATCATGTTCCGATCGCTTTACATCAGTCGATCGCTCCAGACCATGGGCCAGCTGATCAACGCCGGCGTCCCCATGCTCGACACGATCGCCATCACCGGCGAGGTGTCGGGCAATCGGCTCTACCAGTCGATGTGGCGGAAGGTCTACACCAGCGTGAAGCAGGGGCGCAAGATCGTGGCGCCACTCCAGAAGACACGCCTGCTGCCACGCGCCGTCGTGCAGATGATGTCCGCGGGGGAGGAGTCCGGAAAGCTGGGCGAGGTGCTGGACGAGGTGTCCGGGTTCTACACCAAGCAGCTCAAGGACCAGATCAAGGCGGTCACCGCACTTATCGAACCTCTCATGATCATCGTAATGGGCGCAATCGTTGGATTCATTGCGATGGCTGTCATTCTCCCCATCTTCAAGATGAGCCAGATCGTCGGGTAATGGACACTTGATGTGGTCTCGTGCGCGGCGGGTGTTCCGGACGGGATCGCGAGGAGAAGCAATGCGAGGACGCAGCGGCCTTCGGGTCAGACACAACCGTGGATTCACGCTGATTGAAACGGCGCTGGCGACGGTGATTATCGGCGTGGGCGTGGTCGCGGTCGTCGAGGCCCAGCAGGCTTTCCTGCGTTCGAACCGCTGGTCGTCCCACGCCTCGTCCGGCACACTCATGGGCAACGAGATCCGCGAGCTCACGCGCGATTTCCCGCGCCACGACTCGGTCTCGGGCCTCATGATCGGGGGCGATCCACCCGCGCTGCAGGGGTGGGGCACGGACCTGGGCGAGATCGTGGTCTGGGACTTCGACGACATGGACGATTTCGACGAGATTCAGTTCGGCAACGGGGGCCAGTTGCCCGGGCCGATCGACGCCTTCGGGAACATCATCCCGCAGATCCTTCCCGACGGCACGGTCGTGCTTGACGGCAACGGCAACCCGCTGCCGCTGGAAGGGTGGTCCCAGCGCGTGGTGGTCCAGAAGGTCCTGCCGACCAACCTGACGCAGATCGTTGCGGACGGCCACGTCATCCTGCCGGGCCCGGGCGTGGGTGTGCCCGTTGATGCGTTTCCGCTGCGCGTCACCGTCATCGTCGAGTATCAGGGCCCGTACGACCCGCAGCCGGTCGAGGTCAACCGAATCGTCTGGATCGTCCCGTGAATGGCTCGGGCAGATGGAACAGGAACACACGCATGCAGCACCGGGCACATCACTCAAGTAGGAACGCGACGACACGGCCACGCCGGCGACTCACACGACGCGGGGTCGTTTCTGTCCTGGCCATGATGATCCTCGTTCTGTTCGGGTCGCTCTCGGTCGCGATGGCCATCGCGAGCCAGGGCAACCTGCGCACCGCGTCCACGCACCTGCACGTGCTGCGCGCCATGGGCGCCGCCGAGACCGGCATCCAGGTCGCACAGAACAGGCTTCTGCACGCCGTCAGTCGATTCATCGTCGAGAAAGGCGAGGTGGACGGCGCCTTCGGCGACGCGCTCTGGGGCGGGTCGTACGGCACCGCGTTCGGTCAGATCGACATCCTCGAGCTCAACAACGGCTTCACCCCGACGGGCGTGGCCAACGCGCTCATCAACCAGCACGCGAGCGACCAGAACGTGGTTGTCATCGGCGGGCTGACCGCGCCGGTGCTGGCGACCGCGCCGGCCGGGCTGCCCGCGGGCGTCTACGCCGCGACCGGCTGGGTCATGACGCCCGCCATCGCCCTGGACGTGCAGCCCGGCTCGCCCGGCGCCACGCTTCAGGCCGACGCCATCGGCTCGGCGTTCCAGATCACCTACGCGCCCCTGGCGGACGGCATACACGTGCGCGTCATCGCCACGGGCTACGACTTCGACCACCTGCAGGGCGGACGCGCCATGACGCGCACCATCATGCGCGACTACAGAATCGTCAAGCGCATCGAGCAGGCCGTCGTCAGCCCAAGCCGCATCATGATCGGCAAGAACGTCGTCGTCGTCGGCGACCTCGGCGCCGCCTTCAGCGACCTCGCCTTCGACAACGCCGAGCCGCTCGTGATCAAGAGCGACTTCGAGAATCTCGACCCTGCGCTGGACACCATGATCGGCTACCTCCACAACAACCTGCTGCTCTATGACTCCGACCAGGACAACCGTCTGCGCATCGGCCATCCCATCGAGGGCGAGGGCGTCGGGTACGACCTCACGGGCAACGGCGAGCCGGACTTCTTCTTCCCCGACATCACCGAGGACGGGATCGTGGATGAGTTCGACCTGTTCCTGGATCACTACGATTCCAACGGCGACGGCAAAGTGGCGCTCTCGGACCCGCTCCGCGCGGGCACGATCAATTCGGCGCTGTCGGCCGAGTTCGTCTCCGGGCTGGGCGACCCCATCGATGACGACCTCGCCCTGCTCATCGACCGCGCCAACCCCGATCGCAACCGCAACGGCATCTGGGGCTTCCGCGACGACAACAACAATGGGCGATGGGATCCCAGCGAGCCGTTCAACGACATCGACCCGAACACCGGCATCGCCTCGGACCACATCCTGGGCTACCGCGACGGCGTGATCGACCGCAAGGACATGTACGCCAAGGTGAATGGTCGGCTGCAGTTCCGCGTGACCCAGGCCGCGTGGGAGGCTCTGCACGGCCCGGTGGCCGAGACGCTCGAGGGGCCTATCATCCCGCGCTCCAGCGTCAGCCCCCTCACGTTCAACGTCTCGACCCAGTTGCTCCCGGAGCTGGATCCGTCGAGCTTCACGGCGTCGCAGACGGCCCTGCAGTCGGCGACCATCGGCGAGCCGACCTTCGAGGAGCAGGTCGCATCAGAGCTGGGCGTCGCCGTCGGAGTGCTCCCCGGCTACGTCGAAGCAGGTGCCGATCCACAGCCGCAGTACTACCGGCTCGATCCGGACGCGGATGAGGACGGGCGTCCCGACAACTGGGCCACCGCGAACTTCGAGCGCATGCCCTTCACCAGCCCGAACTTCTCGGACTGGTACTACCGGCCCGTCTACCGCAACATGGTCTTCAAGAACATCGAGATCCCCATGGGCAACAACGGGCTGTTCGTGAACTGCACGTTCGTGGGCGTCACCTGGGTCCGCTCGTACATCGACAACTCGCACGCGAACTGGACGCTGTATAACAGGATGACCCTGGACACCGTCACCGAACGGCCGACCCCCGTGCTGCAGCGCATCGTGAACACGGGCACCGGGCTGCTGCCGATCGACGTGCTCGACCCGCCCCAGCTGCCGCCGAATCAGAACCTGCTTCTCCCACAGGACCCGCTCAGCGAGGCGCTGGACCGGGCTGACTTTCTCATAGACGAGCGCCCCGCGAACTGGGACGATCTCCCGATGCCGCTGGTGATCAACGCCCGGCGGATCACGAACACGCGCGACTTCTCGAACAATATCCGGTTCCACGACTGCCTGTTCATCGGATCGATCACGAGCGACGCGCCCGATACCTACACGCACCCGCGCAACAAGCTCCAGTTCACCGGGGCCACGAGGTTCGTCAGCAAGCACCCGGACCCGGCGCTGGCGGCGCTGGGGCGGTACAACCCGAACCCCGAGGACGTGGCCGAGATCGCCAAGAGCTCGATGATGCTCCCGCACTATTCGGTGGACATCGGGACGTTCAACAGCCCGCCGGAGCAGGACATCCGTCTGCACGGCGTGATCATCGCCGGGATCCTGGACGTGCGCGGCAACGCCTCGATCGACGGTGCGCTGGTGCTGACGTTCAAGCCCCAGTTCGGTGTGCCGCCGCTCGTGGACATTCTGGGCAACCCGATCGGGAATCCCGCGCAGTTCAACGCGACGCTGGGGTACTTCGGTCCTGACGACGGCGACGAGGAGTCGCTGGACCCGCTGCTGCTGCCGATCGTGGGCGGGATCAAGATAGTCGGGTACGACGTGAACGGCGACGGGCTTGCGGACACCGGGCCCTGGGATCCACAGCCGCCCGGATCCGTCCCCGTGCCGTTCCATGGCTACGGGCGGATCGAGCTGCGCATGAATCTGGACATGATCATGCCCGACGGCATCATGCTCCCGCTCAAGATCGACTTCCAGCGAGGCAGCTACCAGGAGGGACGCCTGTGACCCGGAACCGCCGACAGATCCGCTGCGCCTCGCGCCGCGGGTTCAGCCTCATCGAGATGCTGGTCGCGCTGGCGATCACCGCGTCGCTGCTGAGCGCGTCTCTGGTCGCCCTGGACACCTCGTTCAAGGGCTACAAGATGACCACCGACACCGCGTCCACGCACGTCGTCACGCGGATCGTCGTCCACCGCATCGCCGCCATGATCCGCACCGGCACCGAGTTCGGGCCCTATCCGCTCGATGTGCTGGACCCGGCCCAGAACCCGATGATCACCAACTTCGTCGAGTTTATCTCGGCGGAGGATCCGGCGATCGGCTACCGGCAGGTGACCCGCATCGAGGCGATGCCCGACCTGGTCGCCAACGACGGGACGCTGGTGCTGATGCTCATCGTCGAGGACGACAACCAGGGCAACATCACCACCGAGACGCACCCACTCATCCGCGGGCTCGTCGACGCCACCTTCACGCTCAAGTATGACATCGGCCCGAAGCTCGAACGCGTGACGATCGACATGACGGTTCGGCCGCAGGCCGGCGCCGGGATCGGGTTCGACGGCGAGGCCAACACGATCCGCATGGTGACGTCGGCCAGCCCCCGCTCGTACTAGCGATCTACTGAAACCCGCGCCGCACCAGAGCCCTCGACGGGAGTCGGGGTTCGTATTCACGATGCGCACGTTGTGCAAGGAAATCCACTGCATCCGCAGGGGGCTCGGTTTTGTTGGTGTGCTGTGGTGACGAAGTGGACCCCCTGCTGGCGCAGGGGGCTCTGAGACTGGTTCGCCATTCAATCCG
>JADFOF010000110.1 GCA_022563015.1 Planctomycetota bacterium | reverse complement strand
CGGCCGTCAGATCGTAGTCGCCGGCGCCGAAGACCCACTCGACTCTGGGATCAGTCCACGTGGCCCAGATTCCGATCGTTGTCGTTGACGAACCGGGGCTGACGGTGTTTGTGGACGTCAGCAAGTACGTGCCGCCGGTCTGAGCAAGAGCGGGGACGGAGAAGATGACCGCCAACAAGCACGTCATGGTCCGTCGCATGGCCTCACTCCTTGTAGCAGCCGGCGGCGAAGGCCGTGGGTGGCGCAATCGCCCTCCCTCACCACGGCACAGCCCTGAAGCACGGCGAACAGCCATGGTCATCATGGCAGACCTCCTTGTGCTTCTCCCACCCCCAGCCTACCACACAGCCGGGCCGTGTCAATCGACATTCTCCATTAATAACCTCGGCCCTGTTCCACCGCCAATCGGGGTGCCACACCTCGCCGTCGCGGCGCAGGTGTGCGGGCACCTTCGGCACACCTGCGCGAAGCGCGAGGTGTGGCACCCGGGTTCCGGTCAGTCGGGCGGCGCCCCATGAATCGGGCATCGCCCCGGGCCGGGGCTGGCCATGCCGCCCGAACTGTCACCGAAATGTAACGTCGCTGCCGCCCCGTCAAGCCCGCGGAACACGACCCCGGCCGGCCTCGTATCGCTCGTGGTCACGAACGGGCGGCTCCGCCCGGACCGGGGCATTCTCGACGGGCGATGAGGCCCTCGGGCAGATGGGGTAGGATCCGCGTCAGCCCGATTCCGGGCCCAGACAACCGCAAGGAGCGATCATGGCTTCGACCAACATCTGCTGGGGCATCGAGATCGGCGCGGGCGCGATCAAGGCGATCAAGCTCGAGGCCGCCGGCGAAGAGGTCAACGTCCTCGAGTTCGCCATCGTGCAGCACCCCAAGGTGCTCTCCACGCCCGATATTGATACCAACGAAGCCATCCGCGTGGCGCTCAGCGTGCTCGCCAACCGGGTCGATCTCTCCGGGGCAGCCGTGGCGGTCTCGGTGGCGGGGCACTCGGCCTTCGCACGCTTCGCAAAGCTCCCACCCGTCGAGCCCAAGAAGGTGCCCGACATCGTCAAGTTCGAGGCCGTCCAGCAGATCCCCTTCTCACTGGACGAGGTCGAGTGGGACTACCAGACCTTCGTGAGCCCGGACTCGCCGGAGATCGAGGTCGGGATCTTCGCGATGCGCCGCGAGCAGATCGTCCAGCAGATGTTGCAATACCAGGACGTGGGGATCGTGCCCGCCGTTGTGACCCTGGGCCCGGTCGCCGCGTACAACGCGCTGGCCCACGACCTGCAGTTCACCGAGGAGACCGAGGGCACGATCATCCTGGACGTCGGCACCACATCGACGGACCTCATCGTCGCCGACGCCGGCCGCGTCTGGATCCGCACCTTCCCCATCGGCGGGCACCACTTCACCGAAGCGCTGGTCGAGAAGTTCAGCCTCAGCTACGCCAAGGCCGAGAAGCTCAAGCGCGAAGCCGCCGCCAGCAAGCACGCCAAGCACGTCTACCAGGCCATGCACTCGGTGTACGGCGATCTGGCCCAGGACGTGCAGCGGTCCATCGGGTACTACCGCTCGCTGCATCCTGACACGAAGCTGACCCGGCTCATCGGGCTCGGCTCGACGTTCTCACTGCCGGGCATGCGACGCTTCCTCAAGCAGCAGCTCGGCCTCAACGTATACAAACTCGATGGGTTCAAGCGGTTGAGCGTGGAAGGGCCCGAAGACAGAGACTTTCAGGCCGCCGCCGGGAACCTCGCCGTGGCCTACGGCTTGGCGCTGCAGGGGCTCGATCGCGCGGCGTTGCGGGCCAACCTCATGCCGGTCGTGATCATCCGACAGGCGATGTGGCGCCGCAAGATCGGCTGGTTCGGGGTTGCCGCCGCCATCGCCGTCGCCACCGGCGGCATCATGTTCCTCCGCCCGCTCTGGGACACGATGCAGATCAAGGACAACGGCCCGTCGCCGGTCATCCGGGACGTGGCCAGCACCGCAGCACGCCTCAAGAAAGAGGCCGGCGACGTCACCCAGTCCGCGCCGCCCAGCTTCCTCGCTCCCAACCTCCAGATGCTCACGCTCTGGCGGGACCTCTACCCGCGCATCATCGACGACGTCGGCATGATGATCGAAACCGCCAACACCTACGAGACCGGCATGCCGGCGCCTGAAGAAGGGCCAGCCGAGCCCGCCCTCGTGCTCGAATCACTCGATATCGAGTATCTCGGCACGGCCGGCGAGAATCCCAAGACCGAGCACGCCGCGTTCATTTACGAGAAGGCGTTATTCGACTTTGGCATGTATGACGAACAGCCCGACGAGCTCGATCCGAACGAGACGATCAGTCAGAAACGCCTCATCCGCGTCGTCATGAAACTCACCACCACGCGCCTCGACTCGCAACAGCTCATGTCGCAGACCATCGACCGATGGATTCGCGCCAATCGCGTGCGCGACGGCGTGCCGTACCGCATCGTCGACACCGGCCGCGCCGCCTGGCAGCAGACAAGCATCAAGAAGGCTTCCCCACAAGGAGGCGGCGCGCCGGGTGGCGAGATCATGGGCGACGATTCGGGCGGCGCCCGAAGCGCCCCCGTCTCCGCAACGTTCGGCACGGACGAGGCCGATCTCATCGCCGTCGCGCCTCTGCCACCACTGCCGCCCGTCCACGATCCGACCCTCGACCTCCAGACGTACGAGGTCATCTGGACACTCGAGGTGCTGGACGCAAACGAGGAGAGCCGGTAATGAGCAACCTCATCGGTTGGGTCAAAGCCAACGTGTGGATCGTCATCCTCTCAACGATCGCGCTGGCGGTCTATCCCAGCGCGTGGGCGGTCTCCTCCGGTTGGAACAAGCGGATCCACGGCGACCTCCAAACCAAGGTCGACGCCGACTACCGCTCCGTCGATGTCAAGGTCGCCTACTCGGATTTCCAGATCGATCCCAACGTGCCGCCGGTGGAGATGCCCGGCGTCGCGCCCAACACCCGGATCACCGAGTATTTCCGCGCCCGCCGCGACAAGCAGCTGGCCCAGCTCCAGGAGGTCATCGCCGCCGCCGACGAGTTCAACCGACGCGGCCGCGGCCCGCTCATCGAAGGGCTGTTCCCCGAACCCACGGGCGAGGATGCCGACCTCAAGCGGCTGGCGATGAACGAGCTGTTCGTGAGCGGCCCGGCCCACCCGCCGTCGGTCTACGAGCAGCTGCTCGCGTCAATAAACGCCGGGCCGGTCATCGACCCAACCGAGTTGGCCGCCCTCCTCGTCGACCTGCGCGAGAGGGAGTCGGCCGCCAGGGAAGCGTCCGACGGCCAGATCGTGATGACACCCGAGGAAAGAGACCTGCTGGACGAGAAGATCATCAACAGCCGCATGGCCGAGTACCGTCGGCACGCCAACGAGATATCCGTCTACGCCGACATGCGCATGTTTCCCGAGCTGCAAAGGAATTCCTGGCCTGAGATCTGGCCCGATCGCCTGGGCGGTGTGCCGACGCTCTCTCGCTGTTTTCTCTGGCAGCACGACTACTGGGCCGTCTCAGACGTGCTCGAGGCGGTCGGTCGTGCCAACACCGATGTGAACGGCGAGCCAACCGCCGTCACCCAGTCGCCCGTCAAGCGCATCGCCTCGCTGCGATTCACCGCGCCGCTCGTCCCCGGCTGGTACCAGAGCAAGTACCCGCTCGCAGGCTCGGTCCAGGACGCCGGCGCCCAGCAGATGCACCCGGACTACGCCTACGGCATCACCGGTCGCTTCACGAGTCCCGACAATCGTCTCTACGACGTGCGACACATCGAACTGGAAGTCGTTGTCGCGGCGGAAAAGCTCCCACGCTTCTTCGACGCCCTGGCTCAGACCAACTTCATCACTGTCACCGACATCGACCTCAAGGCCGTCGATGTCGCCACCGATTTGGAGCGTGGCCTTTTCTACGGCCCGGACTACGTGGTCAGTGCGAATATCGCGCTGGAGGTGCTCCTGCTGCGCAGCTGGACCGAGCCGCTCATGCCCGAGACGATCAAACTCATGCTCGCCATCGGTGTCCCGGACCAGGACGCCGCCGATCTGCTTGGCGCCGGCGAGAATGAAAGCGGCAGGCGAGGCGGCGAGGGCGGCGGATGAGGCCCACGATTCCACGATGACACCAGCCCAACACACCGAGGTCTGAATCATGAAGCTCAAAGGCGTCAAACCGTTCGAGCAGCACTTCGAGAAGCTCATCGTCGCCGTCCTCGCCGCGCTCTTCCTGCTCGTACTGCTCACGCAGTTCGTCATGCAGCCCAACATGGTCGAGGTGATCAAGCGCGAGATCCTCCCCGGCGCCGCGTACGGGCCCATCCAGGAGCAGGCCGAAAGACTCAAGGTCCAGCTCCTGCAACCCGACCCCGCGCTCCCCGAGGCGTCCGACGTCGACATCGCCTCGTCGTATCGTGAGTCGCTGCGCGGCGGGGTCGCGCCCCGGCAGCGCCTCTCGCTGCACATCCCCGGCGTTTCGATCGAAGTCAGCGACGAAGCCATATTCGGGCATACCGGAAACAAGTTCGTCGAGTTTGTGCCCATCGCGCCCTCGGATCCCACCCTCGGCGTCGTCATGAACACGCTCAATCCGCTGCTGGTGCGGCGGACGCCCGAGCTGGCTGCCTTCCTGCCCAGCGAGCAGCCCTACGACAAGGCCGTCGTCACCATCGAGGCCCTGTTCGACGGCATCGCCCAGCGCCAGCTCCTCGAGCGCGACCCCGACGACGAGGGCGAGCTCATGCCGATGCGCTCAAACTGGTGGCGCAACATTCAGATCCTCGCGGTTCGGCTCGAACGAGAGGAGCTGACCGACACCGGCGAGTGGACCGATCTGCGCGTCATCGACCCGATTCCCGCCAGCACCACCGTCCTCGAAGACCTTGACACCCGCGCCACCAACACCCGCGCGCTCGAGATGATCGCCGCCTCGGCCGCACGATTGAGCACGCAGATTCGACAGCCCGACTACTACGCCTCTATCGCCGGCCCGCAATGGATGGCCCCCAGCGATTTCGCCCAGGCCGAGGCTCAGAGCAGTGCACAGGAGAAGATCGATCGGCTCCTCGTTCAACTCGTAAGGGCCGAAGACGATCTCGTCACGCTCGGCGAGCGCAAGCAGGCCGTTCAGCAGGACAGGCGACGCGCCAATAACTTCGATATGCCCATCGAGAGGAAAGAGATCGCCATCGAAAAGCTCAAGGACGAACTCAGGGCGCTCGGCCACGCCTTCGCGGATGATCCAGATCCCCTCGACGAGCAGGACCGCTTCAATGATCCCCGCGACCGAACCCCGCTGCTCGAGGACGACGCCGTTCGAATCTGGGCTCACGACATCACCGCCGAGCCCGGCGTGACCTACCGCTACCGCATCGGCGTGGTCATGAACAACCCCGTCTTCGGTCGCCACCCGGTCATGCACGAAGACCAGAAGGTGCTCGCCGACCAACCCCTTGCACTGGGCGAGATGTCCCGATGGAGCCAGCCGGTCGAGGTCGATCGCAAGGCGTACTTCTTCGTCACCAACGCCCGGGCCCCCGAGCGAGAGGCGCTCGCCCGCACCAGGGCC
Organism: Planctomycetota bacterium; assembly: GCA_022563015.1. GTDB lineage: Bacteria > Planctomycetota > Phycisphaerae > Phycisphaerales > UBA1924 > JADFGU01. The sequence goes on along the minus strand of JADFOF010000110.1, from coordinate 2,860 downwards.
ACCGTCGATGTCTTCCGTTTCTATTACGGCTTCTGGCGCAAGGGCACGACGAGTGTTCACCCCGGCGATCTCATCGTGGCCACGGTCGAGATCCCGGAGAACCTCTACACCTTCGACCTGGACCGCGCGCCGCGCGACCAGGAGGGCAGGGTCGATCCCGCCGAGTTGATCCCGCTCGAAGAGGACGACAAGGGCAACATGCCGGACCCGCCGGAATGGTGGAGACCCACGCCCACACACCTCGACGCCGTGATCGACGCCCAGATCCTGGACGTGTCGCTCATACCCGGCGACAGCGGCAGAGGCATCGGCGGCCGATCCCGACCCCGGTACCAGGCCATCCTCCGCACCCTCCAGCAGGGCCGGCTGTTCGTCCGCCGGCCCGCCGCGGAAAGGAGCTCCACGCGGTACCGCGAGCTGCTCGAATCGGCCGCGCTCGGCCTCACTCAGGGCCAGCCCGTGGTCACCGACCTCAAGCCCGAACCAGGCCAAGGGCCGCAGGATCCCTTCGCCGACCCAGACCCAGAGGGTTCAGGCGGCGGCGGTGGAGGCGGCGGTGGGTAAAAAGCCCATTCGCGCCACTGACCGTGGGGTGGTCCGGTGCGGCAGCCCGGCACGCCCACTTTCCTCAGCCGCATCGCACGATTCTCGACGCCCGGCTTGACCCGGATTGGACCGGGCCTAAAGTCCTCCTCACCACCCCCGGAGCCTCCGGGGCGATCGTCCCCGATGCACTTCGCGGAGGGGTCCGACACAGAGGGGTGATCCTCGAATCGGAACGCTCTTTGACAACCGGATGATGGAAGGTAGCGTCTGCTTCGGAACGAGCGGCTCGCTGGGCACCAGGCTCAGCGCGGCGATCGTGTCCGAGGCGGGTGACACCGAGATCAAAAGCGTGAGGCGAAAAACGTGGCGCGTCCAGCCGGTCGTCGCAAGGGCGACGGCGTCGGGTTGGCGCGATCAAGCCACCAAAGGGCACACGGCGGATGACTTGGCGTCGAGAGGCGATGAAGGACGTGGAAACCTGCGATAAGCCCAGAGGAGTTGGTAATCGAGCTGTGATTCTGGGATCTCCGAATGGGGCAACCCATCCCGACTTGTCGGGATATCGCGCGCTGAATGCATAGGCGTGCGAGGCAAACCCGGGGAACTGAAACATCTAAGTACCCGGAGGAAAGGAAAGCAACAGCGACTCCGTGAGTAGCGGCGAGCGAAAGCGGATCAGCCGACAGACCGAATGAACGCGTTGGAATGCGCGGCCTGAGAAGGTGAAAGCCCTGTAACCGGAAGTCGGTCAGCCCTAGAGTAGATTCGGGCTCGTGAAACCCGGATTGAACATGGGGGGTCCACCCTCCAAGGCTAAGTACTCCTCGACGACCGATAGCGAACCAGTAAAGTGATTGAAGGTTGACAAGCACCGCGATGAGCGGAGTGAAAGAGTACCTGAAACCGTGTGCCTACAAGCGGTCGGAGTCCCGACATGTCGGGATGACGGCGTGCTTTTTGCATAATGAGCCCGCGAGTTAGTCTCTGCGGCGAGCCTAAGGCCTAACGGGCCGGAGGCGGAGCGAAAGCGAGTCTGAACAGGGCGTTCAGTCGCAGGGGCTAGACGCGAAACCCGTGTGATCTACCCATGGCCAGGTTGAAGGGGGGGTAAGACCCTCTGGAGGACCGAACACGTTAACGTTGAAAAGTTATGTGATGAGCTGTGGGGAGGAGTAAAAGTCTAATCAAACCGGGAGATAGCTCGTTCTCTCCGAAATAACTTTAGGGTTAGCCTCAGGGTGCAACGATCGGGGGTAGAGCTACTGGATGAGTGGTGGGGGCTACCCGCCTACCCCATTCAACCAAACTCCGAATACCGATCGCCAAGTCCTGGGAGATAGCCCACGAGTGACAATATCCGTGGACAAAAGGAGAAGAATCCAGATCGCCGGCTAAGGCCCCAGATCTGTGCTCAGTTCGAAAGGAAGTCAGACTGCCGTGACAGCCAGGATGTTGGCTTAGAAGCAGCCACCATTTAAAGAGTGCGTAACAGCTCACTGGTCGAGGAGTTTGGCGCCGATAATGATCGGGAATAAGCATAGAGCCGAAGCCGCGGGCCCCGACTTGTTCGGGGCGGTAGGAGAGCGTTCCTGTCGGCGGTGAAGCGATCCCGGAAGGGTTCGTGGAGCGTCAGGAAGCGAAGATGCGGGCTTGAGTAACGATAAACAGGGTGAGAATCCCTGTCGCCGAAAACCCAAGGTTTCCTGGGGCAGGTAAATCCGCCCAGGGTTAGTCGGGACCTAAGGCGAGGCCGAAAGGCGTAGTCGATGGACAGCTGGCTAATATTCCAGCACCCTCGCCGCGATCAAACCACAGTGCGGATTCCCCCGCTCGACTGGGCGACCAGTTGTGCCCAGGCCTTCAAGGCCGTTGTCGGGGTCGGGAGTTCCTAGAAAAGCTGTGGGGGCAACGCGAGGCCCGTACCAAAACTGACACAGGTGGGTGAGGCGAATAGCCTCAGGCGCTCGAGAGAACGGTCGTGAAGGAACTAGGCAAATTAACCCCGTACGTTCGCAATAAGGGGGCCCTACTCGCAAGAGAGGGCGCAGAGAAAAGGCTCTGGCAACTGTTTATCAAAAACACAGCACTGTGCCAACTCGTAAGAGGATGTATACAGTGTGACGCTTGCCCAATGCCGGAATGTCACGGAAGCGGGTTAGCTTCGGCGAAGCTCGTGACCTAAGCACCGGTCAATGGCGGCCGTAACTATGACGGTCCTAAGGTAGCGAAGTTCCTTGTCGGGTAAGTTCCGACGCGCATGAATAGCGTAATGACTGGAGCACTGTCTCCACGACCGACTCGGTGAAATAGTAGT
>JADFOF010000109.1 GCA_022563015.1 Planctomycetota bacterium | reverse complement strand
GCTCGTGCTCGGGAGGCCAGGCGAATCGCTTCTGCTGCGACGGCTCGATCGCGTTGTCGGCGGCGATCGTCACCCGGCACCCTTGCGGCTCGAGGTTTTCAGCCTCGACCGCACCAGCGTCGCGCGCGCGGTCCGCCGCTGCTCTTGTGTCAGCGATTGGCCGATCACCTGCTGCAGGTGCCCGGGCTGGATGAGGAGCATCAGCCGGCTCACCGCCGCCAGGTCCGTCCCTTTCAGAATCTCGCACACGATCCCGAGCCGAACCTGGCTGAGCAGGTGCATCGCCTCTTCCGTGGACATGAGCCGGGCGTGCGTGAGCAGCCCGATCGCCCGGTGCACCTGGTCCTCCAGCGCATTCTTTCGCTTGTCGAGCAGTTTCGCCCGCGCGGAGCGCTCATAACGGATGACCTGCGGCAGGATCTCACGCTCCAGCTCGTGCATCAGCACGTGCTCACTCTTGCCCAGCGTCGTCTGGTTTGAGAGCTGGTAGAAGTCTCCGGCGGCTTCGGAGCCCTCGCCGTAAAACCCGCGCACCGCCAGCGACATGTCCTGGGCCGCCCGCTTGACCTTCTCGAGTTCGCCCGTCATCTTGAGCGCCGGCAGGTGCAGCATCGCCGACAGGCGGGCCCCCGTGCCCACGTTGGTCGGGCACGCTGTGAGGTACCCGAACCGCGGCGAGAAGGCGAAGTCCAGCCGCTGCTCGAGCGCGTCGTCAACCGCGTCGATTGCCTGGTACGCCTCCTCGAACGCCAGCCCGGCCCGGATCACCTGGATCCGAAGGTGGTCCTCCTCGTTGACCATGATCGAGAGTCGTTCGTCGGGCACGGATGCGGCCACAGCCCGAGGCTCCTTCAGGCCCCCGGTCCCGTCCGACAGCCGACCCCGCGCGTGCTGCTGCGAGATCAGGTGCCGCTCCACCAGAAGCGTGCGCTCTTCCTTGGACGCAAGGTGCAACGCCATCCACATCATCCGCTGCGCCAGACCGGACTGCAGGATCACCGATCGGCACGAGTCGAGGATCTCTTCGCGCTCGTCGCGCGAGGCTCGTGGCATGAAGGGTCGGCCGGCCAGGTTCCGCGCCAGACGCACGCGCGACGAGAGCACCACGTCGGCGTCCTTGCCCTTGCCGCGCAGCCACTCGGCGCCCTCTTCGGGCGACGACGCCGGCCTCGCACCGCCGTTGGATTCCGTCGGCCCGCTCACGACGCCGACTCCGCGCCCGGGGAGAGCTTCTCGGTCTCGAGCTGGTTCAGCTCATCACGGAGCTTGGCCGCCCGTTCGTACTGCTCCGCCGCCACCGCCTCTTCGAGCTTCTTGCGCAGCAACTGGGCCCGCTGGGCGTGCTGTTCCGCGTCGCCGAGTATGTCCGGCCCCGATTCCCCGGTCGGCGACAGCCGCGTCGCCGCCAACGCCCGCTTGGGGACTTTGCCGACGTGCTGGGCGGCGCCCTCGTGCGCGCGCTCGAGCAGAGGCCCCAGCCGATCCTCGAACGCCGAGTAGCACGACGCGCACCCGAGCAGCCCCGAATGACGAAACTTCGAAAACGTCAACCCGCACGAAGGGCACTTGGGCGACGCGTGCGTGATCTCGATCGCGGTCCCGGGCGGGAGTCCCTCGGCCAGCTTGCCCAGCAGCTCCGTCACCGATCCGCCGGCCCCGATGACCACGCCCTCCTCAGCCGCACACTGCTCGCACAAGTGCTTCTCGTGCTGCACACCCCCGACCACCGTGATTTCGTGGACCGTCGCCTCGTTGTCGCACCGATCGCAGTTCATGGTCGGTCCCTCGATACAGAGTGTACGCGTCGCCCGCCCGCAGCGTCATGTCTCACCGGTACCAACAAAGACCGCCCGTGCGTGGCGGGCGGTGGATGCGGTCGGCGGATGTCGGGGCCACGTCAGGCGGTCGAACCCTTCTGATCACGCGTGTACCCGTACTTGCGCTTCAGCGGCTTGATGACCAGACCCGTCCGGATCGCCTTGGTCGAGACCTTCACGCGCTGCGGTCGGCCGTCCACCAGCGCCGTCACCGTCTGCAGGTTCGGCCGGAACTTGCGACGCGAGATGCCCGTCGTCTTCAGACCGAAGCCGCCCTTGGTGATCTTCTGGCCGCGGTACGCGCGCTTCTTGCCGAAGGTGGTTTTCTTTCCGGTGAAATGGCACTCGTAGGGCATCGGGGGTTCCTTCTGTGACGGGCGTCAATCGTAGCGGGCTTCGCCCGGCGGACAAGTCGATCCCGCCCGCTTTCACGCCCCCCCCCACGATCCAGCGCCGGGCAGCTCAAGCCCGCGAAAGCTGCTCACGCTCGATCATCAACTCCAGCGTCTGGGCCACGAGGTCGACCTCGCTGTGCCTCAGCCGCGTGTAGAACGGCAGCGCCAGCGTGCGTTGGCTGACCGACTCGGCGATCGGAAAATCGCCCGCCTTGAACTCGAACATGGATCTGTAGAACGGCTGGAGATGGATGCACGGGAAGTAGGGCGCAGCGCCGATCTCGTGCATCTGCATCCCGCGCATGATGCGGTCGCGCTCCTCGGGCGTGTACCCCGCCACCAGACGCACCACGAAGAGAAACCAGCTCATGATCGTGTCGGGGCTGATGGTGGGCACGATCAGGTGCGGGTTGCCCATGAGCCGATCCAGGTACGCCCCCGCCACGCCCCGACGCCGTTCCAGGATCTCGTCCAGTCGGCTCATCTGCGCCACGCCCACTGCCGCGTGCAGTTCCGACAGCCGATAGTTGTACCCCAGCCGAACGTGCTCCAGCGAAGACGCGACGTTCGACGGCTCGGGCACGTCGTCCTCCGACACCGGCATCCGCGGCTCGACGATCGGACGCCCCTGATTGCGCATCGATCGGCAGGCCTCGGCCAGCGTCTCGTCGTCGGTCACGATCATCCCGCCCTCGCCGGTGGTGATCTGCTTGTTGGCGTAGAAGGCGAAGACCCCGGCCCGCCCGAACGACCCCGCCGCTCGACCGTTCAGGCTCGCCCCCAGCGCCTCGCAGCAGTCTTCGATGAGCGGAACCTCGTGCCGACCCGCGATCGCCGCGTACGTGTCCATGTGCTTCGGGTTCCCGAAGGTCTCGACCGCCAGGATCGCCTTGGTCCGCGGCGTGATCGCTCGCTCGACCAGCGCCGGGTCCATGTTGAGGCTCGCGGGACAGATGTCCACGAACACCGGCTTGGCGCCGACGTGAAGAATGCAATTCGACGACGCGATGAAGGAGAACGGCGTCGTCACCACCTCGTCCCCGGGCCCGATCCCAAGGGCCAGCAGCACCAGGTGCAGCCCGGCCGTGCCCGAGGAGACCGCGACCGCGTGGTCGGTCCCGGCTCGACGCGACACCATCGCCTCGAATCGCTCCTGCATCGGGCCGTTCGACAATCGGCCCGAACGCAGCACCCGCGTCACCATCTCGATCTCGAGGGTGGTGATGTCCGGTCGGCTGAGCGGGATCTCGATCTCAGACATGGGCAGTCCGTTCGCCAGGCGCCGCGCCCGCACCCCGGATCCACCAGCGCATCCCCGGGGCCCGAGCGGCAGTCACACGCTAGGCTCGGGCCGCCGCCTCCGACAGGCGGTCGGCGATCTGATCCGTCAGGGCGGCCAGTTCCACCTCGCCGTGGCCAACCACCACCCGCTCGCCCCGCTCGATCTGCCCCGCAATCCGATTGCACGCCGTGATCACGGACGAGTGGTTCGGCCGGCCGATGCCGCGGGCGATCTCGGGGTAGCTCAGCGTCGTCAGCCGCCGGGCCAGCCGACCGCACAGGGCACGCGCCAGCACCACCTTGCGGTGCCGACCCCGCCCGAACACCTCCTCGCGCTCCACGCCGAGTGTCCGGCAGACCTCCCGCACGATGTCGCCCATGCGGACGGGTCGAATGGGCGTTCTCGGCCGGGCCGGGCCGCCCGCGTTCAGCGCCAACTGCACCGTCGACGCCGTGACCCGCCCGGCCCCGTCGCCCAGCATCCGGTTGCACGCGTCCACGCGGGTGAGCAGGCCCTCCAGCTCGCGCACCGAGCCGGCCGATCCGGCGCGTTCAGCGATCAGCGTCACGCTCGCCTCGTCCAGCAGCAGGTTCCGCCGTAGCGCAATCGTGCGCACGAGCTTGACGAGCAGCTCCGGCTCGGGCAGGTCCAGGCGAACCACCATCCCGGCCAGGAATCGCGATCGCAGCGCCTCGCTGAGCTGCTCGATCTGCCCCGGGTGCCCGTCCGAGGCGAGCACCACGCGCGAGCCGTCCAGGTTGATCGCATCGAACGTGTGCAGCAGCTCGGACTGCGTGGATTTCTTGCCGGCGAAGAAATGCACGTCGTCGATGCACAGCAGGTCCACGCTGCGGAAACGGTTTCGAAACGCCCCCAGGTCGCCCTTGCGCACGGCGTGCACGTAGGCGTTGGTGAAGGTCTCCGAGGTCGTGTACCGCGCCGACGCGCCGGGGTGACGCTCCTGAAACCGCGCCGCGATCCCCTGCAGCAAGTGCGTCTTCCCGACACCACACACGCCGTGGATGAAGAGCGGGCTGCCCTGCCCGCCGGCGTGGTCCTCGCAGATGCGCACAGCCGCCGCGAACGCCAGCCGGTTGGTCTCGCCGACGACGAAATCCTCCAGCCGTCGGCGGATCGGCCTCCGGGCGCCCCGCCGAGTGTCCGCGTGAGGCACCGGGTCGCGCCCGCTCGGCCGAGGCGCAGGCGCCGTCGGCGCCCTGCACGCGGCCGGCTCCTCGACGCGGAAGCTCAGCTGGACCGCGCCGGGCTCATCCAGCCCCAGCTCGTGCCGCGCCGCACGCCGAATCGAGTCGGCGAATCGTCGCTCCAGGTATCGCACCGCGAACGTGGAATCCGCCGCCACGTCAACACGACCCCCGTGCACGCGCAGCCGGGCCGACCGATCGAAGTACCGGGCGTACCGTTCCGGCCCGACCTCCACCGAGATGCGTGCCAGCAGCCGCTGCTCGATCGTCGTGCGGGCGGCCGGCGCCGGTTGACGGTTGGGGGCCGACTCGACGGCGGCAACAGGTTCGATCCCAGAAGAGTCGGTCATGGCGAATCCCTGCCAGAGGCCGTCTCTTGCGCCGCGTGCGGCCCGCCGGCGTCCGCCCCAGCGGCCATGCCGGACCCGAACGCCGACGAGCGGCGCGCGGCGAAAAGCGTGTGACGAGTCCGTTCCCTCCGGATCGATTCCGCACCGAACGCGCACAGGCTCTGTCGCCCTGTCTTCGCTCGCTTGCGCGCGTGTCGCGCTGCCCGGTCAATGACCCGGGGGTGATTGTTTCGATCCGCCGGCCGACTCCGTGGCCGGAACGTTCAAGTTAGAGCATTCATCCACCCGAGGCAACGGGCAATCCCACGGAAAGTTTTGACTTCGCGCCCGGCGCTCGACGGCGCAAGGATTTACGCGACAAAAACTCTTTTGCGATCTTTCTCGGGCTGCCGCACGGGCCCTGTGCAAAACCTGCGGGCTTTACGTTCGTAATCCGCGCTCACCACGCTCCGCCTGCTCGATCATGCGAACGAACGCCACGCGACCGGAGAACTCGGCGAACCCCATGCCCTTGTACAGCCGCAGCGCGGGCACATTCCGCCGGTCCACCGCGCAGGTCATGCTCGCGTGCCCGCGCTCCGTCGCGCGCGCCACGCCCTCGGCCAGCAGCGCCCGCGCCACGCCACGACCTCGCACCTCACACGCCAGCCCGAGGTACACCAGGTCCACCGACCCCTGGGCCGGGAACGGGTTGAGCAGCATGCACCCCACCGGCCGATCCCCCTCACGCACCACCCACCACAGCGCCGGATCCCACTCGCCCGCCGCCTGGTGCGAGGCGATCACGTCGTCCGTGCCCCGAAGCCCGCACAGTTCCGGGCAATCAAGCGTCTGCTCGTACGATCGCTCCATGGCCTCGCCCAGATCGCGCCAGTCCGCCGACCCGGGCCGAAACTCGCGCACCGGGGTCGCCACAATCCCCGTGGGCAGCGGCGGCACCTGCGTCGCCCCGCCCAGCGGTCGCCGCAGGTACGCAAGATCACCCACCCGCGAGAACCCGGCCTCGGTGAGCGCCCTGATCGTCCAGGTCTCGCCCGGCTCGGGCAGCATCTGCGCCAGCACCGGGGCGTCGTTGTTCGCCATGAAGCGGCACACCGCCTCGATCGTCGCCACCCGGTCGTCGTGCCCGCCACCCGCCGGGTCCGGCCCGCTGAGGAACAGAACCGCCGTTCGACCCGCCCCGGCGACGCTCAGGCACGCCTCCAGCACCTCCGTCGGCGCGCCAAGACCGTCGCGCTGCACCGTCACAAACGTCCGCGACAGATCGATCCCGTGCTCCGGCGCGACCTGGACGAACTGCTCGGCAGCCCGGGCACGCTCGTCGGCCCCCACCCGTGTCAGACGCCCCGCAGCCGATCGGTACAGCTCCGGGGTCAGCCGGATCGGCACCCGGCTCGTGCTGGGTGTCTGAGGCAGTTTGCTCTGCGGCGGGTGCAAGGCGTGGATCCCATCGGCGTTGACGTGCGAAAAGTCCACACTAGACTAGCTCGATTCGAGCACACCAGGAGCCAGCCGCATGGGTCTCATCAGCCGCGTCGTCAACACCACCCTGCCCGCCGCCCTGGCCATGGGCTCATTCCTGGTGCTCGGGGCGGCAACCCGGCCGGCGGTCGCCCCCGAGCCCGACCCCGTCCCCACCCGCTGGCAGCTCGATCTGGACATCGTCGATCTTCGCGTCCGCACCATGCCCACGGACGAGGGTCCAAGGCCGTTCTTTTACCTCACCTATCAGGTCACGAATAACTCCGGCGAAGACATCCTGTTCGCGCCGCGCTGGGAGCTGGCCACCGACGAGGGCGATCTGCTCCGTTCAGGGCACGACGTCCCCATGGCCGTCACGCGCGAACTGCTCGCGATGCTCGAAAACCCGTTCCTCGAAAGCCAGGTCGAGATCTCCGGCCCGCTGCTGCAGGGCGAAGAGAACGCCCGCGAGGGGCTCGTCATCTGGCCGGTCACAGGGCTGCACATCGACGAGATCCAGCTCTTCGGGGCCGGCTTCAGCGGCGAGACCGCAACGCTCGAGGTGCCCGACCCCGCGACCGGTCAGCTCAAGCGTGTCGTCCTGCGCAAGACCTTCGAGGTGGACTACCAGGTCCTGGGCGATCTGGACATCGTCTCTTCGGCACCGCTTACCCGGGCGGGCACCGGCCGCACCCGCTGGATCATGCGCTAGGCTGGATCCACACCACACAAGCGAATACAGTCCCCGCTCCCACACGCCTCCAGACTAACGGGCCCACCCGGCCGAGGACCTCGCACACATGGCGCACAAAAAGGGACAGGGATCGACCAAGAACGGCCGGGACTCCAACCCGCAATACCGCGGCGTGAAGCTCTACGGCGGCGAGGTCGCTCAGCCCGGATCGATCCTGATCCGACAGTGCGGCACACCGTTCAAGCCCGGGTTCAACGTCCGTCGAGGCCGCGACGACACCCTCTACTCCACCGCCGCCGGCCGCGTCGTCTTCCAGGGACGCAAGGTCCACGTCATGCCCCTGGACCCCGGCGCCCCGTGCCCGGCCCACCTGGCTGCGTCCAACAACTGACCACCCAGCGCAGATTCATTCAACACCACGCGTCCGCTCCTGAACGGACGCCGAGTCTGAGCCCGGACGCCGAGTCTGAGCCCGCTGCGGGCGAAGGCTCGGATCACGCATGCGGCTGTTCTCGAAGATATCCGAGCCTTCGCGGACTCAGACTCGGCGTCGTGCACACCTTGCGACACGTCATCTGATCTGAGGAGCAGCTCGTCCAGCGCGCGCGACCCACGACTTCCGTCGCGGGCTCTGATCACAGAGCGTCAGTTCAGAGCGGTCAGAGCAGCGCGGCGTGGATCGCTGCGGCACGGGCAAGCACCGACTCGGCTGTCCCCAGGTCCAGCACCGTCGCGCTGTCGCTCAACGCGCTCGAAGGGTCGGGGTGGACCTCGATGAACAGCGCGTGCACGCCGGCGGCGACGGCGGCGGCGGCCAGCAGCGGTGAACGCTCCGGACGACCGCCACTCTGCTCGCCAGTACCTGGCAACTGCGTCGAGTGCGTCGCGTCGAAGCAGACGGGCGGCCCCAGCTCCATCAGGTCGCCTAGCCCCACAAAGTCGTTCACCAGACGGTGGTACCCGAAAAAAGTCCCACGCTCGGTCAGCATCACGTTGCTGCACCCCGACTCGGCGAGCTTCGCCACCGGCCCGACCATCTCTCCCGGCGACAGGAACTGACCCTTCTTGACGTTGACCGCCCGCCCATGGGCAACCGCGGCCCGGGCAGCGGCGGCCAGAAGGTCAGTCTGCCGGCACAGAAACGCCGGTATCTGGATGAGATCCACACGCGCAGCCACCGGCTCGGCCTGCGCCGGGTCGTGGATATCCGTCGTGATCGCCGTGCCCAGCGTCTCGCCGATCTGCGCCAGCCAGTCCAGCCCCCGCCCCAGA
>JADFOF010000108.1 GCA_022563015.1 Planctomycetota bacterium | reverse complement strand
GGGCGGGTGTCGAGGTAGCCCAGGAGCAGGTAGGCGCGCTGGCTGTTGTGGGTCGCGTGCACGGCAGCGGTCTCGTCGCGCAGATCGCCGAAGACGATCGACTCGCTCGGGCACGCCTGCTGGCACGCGGTCTTGAAGAAGCCGTCGGGGATGTGCGGCTCGTTGGTCCCGGGCTTGTTGATGCCGCGGATCTTGGATTCGATGCGCGCCTCGTTGACGCGCTGGATGCAGTACGAGCACTTCTCCATCACGCCGCGGGAGCGGATCGTCACGTCCGGGTTCTTCTGGAGCTTCTCGATCTCGCTGAGCTTCTCGCGCAGGCGCGGTGGGATGAAGTTGACGTTGTCGGGTCGGCCGGTGATGCCCTGCCCGATGAAGTCGCCGTTGAACGCTTTGACGCCGTAGTCGAAGAAGTTGAACCGGCGGACCTTGTACGGGCAGTTGTTGGCGCAGTACCTGGTGCCGATGCACCGGTTGTAGACCATGTAGTTCATGCCCTCGGGCCCGTGCGAGGTGGCGTTGACGGGGCAGACGGTCTCGCACGGGGCGTTCTCGCAGTGCACGCAGGCGACGGGCTGGTACACCATCCCGTCCGGGTGGCGCCAGTCCGAGCCCTTGTTGTCGTCGCCGCTGTAGTAGTAGCGATCGACGCGGATCCAGGCCATCTCACGGCCCTTGGCGGTCTCCTTCTTGCCGACGATGGGGATGTTGTTCTCCGCCTGGCAGGCGATGGTGCACACGCCGCAACCCGTGCACGTCGACAGGTCGATGGTCATGCCCCACTGCTGCCCCTGTGCGTACCGGGCCGACGCGATCGGCTCGCTCTTGCTCCGGTTCCGCGGATTGTCGTAGATGGAGAGGTTCGGCGGGGCGTGGGCCATCTCGCCCAGCTTCTCGGCGACGTTGAGCCTCTTGGTCGTGCCGTAGCCCGAGTCCTTGACGACCTCGCGGCCGCCGGGTTCGTGCTCGAGCTCCTCGGCGTGCGTGTCCCACCATTTCTTGTCGATCTGTCGAACGATGGAGGTTCGCCCCTCCAGCGACCAGTGGTTCTGGGTGCTGGCGATCATGTACTCGCCCGGGGCGCGATTGATTTGTGCGCCCGAGGCGGCCAGCCCGACCCCGACCGGCTTGACCTGGTACGTGTTGAACCCGACCTGGTAGTTGAGCTTGGGCGAGGCGTCGCCGCCCACCCGGCCGCAGACGCGACGCCCGTATCCGAACTGCAGGATGACGGTGTCGTCGGGCATGCCGGGCATGACCCAGACGGGGATCTCCATGGCGTGCCCGCCGACCGTCAGGCGGATCATCCTCGCCTTGGGCATCTTTTTGGTGTACGGGTCGGGCATGAGGTCGAGGCGTTCGGCTGTGGACGGGCTGATCAGCGCCGGGTTGTCCCACGCGATGCAGGTCGCGGGCTGGGGGAGCTCCTGCAGCCACCCGATGTTGGCGAATCGGCCGTCGTACACGTTCCCGGGCATGAACAGCACGTCCAGCGAGCCCGGGCCGGGTCCGGCGTGGACATCGATCTTCCTCACGGCGTCGGCGACGGTGGACATGCGGACGGTTCGTGTCGATGCGGCGGTGGTGACGCCCGCGATCACGCCGTCCTGCAGCCATCGGTTCCACTTCTTGTCAAAGCCGCTCTCGCCCACGCGGCCGCGCCAGGTGTCGCGCACGATCGCCCGCCCGTCCGGGCGCGGGTCGCCCGCCAGCATCGAGAGCAGCTCGATCTCGCTCTTGCCGCCGTACAGGGGCGCGATCATGGGCTGGATGACCGAGACGCTGGCGTCGTACGCCTCGGCGTCGCCCCAGGCTTCGAGATAGTGCGTCCCGTTCAGCGCCCACGTCGACAGCGACGAGGTCTCCGAGCGCGAGCCGGCCATGCAGACCGTCGTCGGAACCTGCCGGTACAACGCCTCGAACCCGAGCCCGGCGGGCGCGTCGTACACGGGGTTGGCGTCGATGGTCACGATCGTGTCGATCTGCCCTGAACGAATGCGATCGGCCAACGCCGCGAGCTGGTCCGAGGTGGACGACGCCTCTTCCTCGCCCATCGGCAGGTAGGTGACGGTTGTGCCGGCGTTGCCCAGGACCGCGTTGAGCGCGTGGATCAGGGCCTGGGTCTGCGGCGACACGGACGGGCCGGCCACGATCACGCATTCGCCCCGATGATCGAGGAGGTCCTGCGCGACGGCGGTGATCCAGTGCTGCTGGTCGTAGCGAACCGAGGCGGGGGGCTGCAGGGCCAGGAGCGCTGCGGCAAGCTCGCCCAGGCCCGTGACGCCCTGCCCGCTCAGCGCCGCCACGATCCGCGACGCCAGCCGAACGACGTACGCGGCGATCTCCGACGGCGGCAGTGCGAGTCGGTGGTCCGCCGAGGCCCCGGTGTTCGAGTAGGCTGTCTCCACCGCGTACAGCCGGTTCATCTCGTCATGGGCCTTCACGACCCTTCGCCCGGCTGCGAACGCCCGTGCGTTGGGCACGCTCATCGCCCCCGAGCAGAGGAAGTCGCTGCTGATCGCCAGGATGCGCTTGGCCTTGGCAAAGTCGTGCAGGACGCGCATGGGCTGGCCGAACGCCAGGCGCGTGCCCTGGGCGGGGTTGTCCGAACCCGCGGCGTCGTAGGCGATCCACGTCGCGCCGGGCCAGCGCTTGAGCACCTGCGCCCTGACCCGGTCGCGCGACGGGCTGGTCTTCTTGTCGACGATGAAGGCGAGCTTGGCGCCGCCGGTGGCGTCGAACCGCGCGAAGTGCGACGCCTGCCACTGGCTGAACTCTTCCCAGGAGCGCGGGCGCTGCGGCTCACCGCCGATCGTGGTTCGCGGGTCGGTCAGACGGTCGGGGTCGTACAGGCCGAGGATCGACGCCTGCGCGAAGACGGAGGTCCGACCCCGGTTGATCGGGTGCAGCGGGTTGCCCTCGATCTTGGTCGGGCGGTTCTCGTGCGTCTCGACGAGGAGCCCCTCGGCCCCGCCGCCGGGCAGCGGCATCGCGGTGGCGTAGTACATGGCCTTGCCCGGGATGACATCCTCGGGGACCGCGGCGGAGTACGGCATGATCTTGTGGTCGGGTCGGCGACACCCGGGGATGGTCGCGGCGCCCGCCAGGGCCATCGACGCCCCCATCAGCTTCATGAAGTCGCGGCGGCTGGACGAGAGCAGCTCCGACGCGCCGCCGGGAAACTCTCGCTCGACGAAGTCGCGAAACCCGTCCGAGTCGGCGAACTCGTCCACGCTGCGCCAGTAGCGCCGACCGTGCGACACCTGTGCGGGTCGGTCCTTCGCACCCGCCTGGTGCTCGCCCTTCGTCGATGGGCATTGATCAAGAGGCTTCATGGTCGCGGTCATCCCTGGGATCTCGGCGTGGTGGGCCGAGCGATTGGTGGTTCAATAGTGGCACGCCCCGCAGTTCTCCGGCGGCGCGAACTGCAACTCTTCCGCGAACGCTCTGGCCCACGCCTGGTTCGCCGATGGATCTCGCATCCAGTCGTCCTCGACCCACTTCAATTGAGTCACGTTTTCCGGCGGAACCAGGTGCAGCTCCGGATGAGCGCCGGCACCCTTGATGTCGCGATGGCACGACAGGCACCAGCCCATCGACAGGCTCTGAGACTGGAAGACCTTGGGCATCGCCGTGATCTGGCCGTGGCAGAAAAAGCAGCTCACGCCCGCGTTGACGTGCACGTCGTGCGGGAAGTTGCGGACGTAGTCGGGCAGCTTGTGTATTCGACGCCACGCGACCGACTCACCGCCCTGCACGACCGACAGTCCTTCCTCTTCGTACGCGACACGCTGCGCCTGCGCCTCGTCCCAGTGTCCTTCCGATTCCATCGCGGCGATCTCGTCGTAGCGGGCGCCCGCGTCGTACGCGTCGCGAAGGAACTGGGTCTTGTCCTGGATCCGCGTGCTGACATCGACGTTGAGTCTGCCCTGGGCGTGGCATCCGATGCACGTGGCGACGTTGGGGATGTTCGCCTCGGGCGACTGCTCGACCTTGGTGTGGCAGTATCGGCAGTCCAGCCCGAGCTTGCCCGCGTGGAGTTGATGGTCGAACCCGCCGCCCGGCTGCACGGGCATGTAGCCGACCTCCCAGAAGTTGGGCGTGAAGTAGTACCAGCCGCCGGCGACGACGGTGCAGACACCGCCCAGCGCGCACAGCGCCGAGACTGTCGGCAAAAAGTTCAGCCACTTCGGGAACAGGTTCCGCACCAATAGGCTCCTCGCGGACACCGATCCAGGAGGCCGAGGCGACGGGTGCCGACCCGGCGGGCGGGTACTTGCTTGGCTGGGTCAGACCCGAATGGTCACATGCCGGATCGGTCCGGTTTCCTGCGTGATCGTATTTTTTGCGCCTACACCGTATCGTGTCAAGGAATCATTCTCGTCTGGCAGCAAATGAGACACAGTCTCAATGGGCTGCCGCGATCTGGCGTAGGTATCATCGGCCTGCAACCCGCTCCGAACATGAATGCAAATACCAATCAAACTGCTAACATCATCCGCGCCGCCCTGACGCTCGGCTTCCTTTCGTCGGTCCTCATGTGGTGCGCCTGGTTCCTCACGCACCTGCCGGGCCACCACGCGCCGCCGGCAGTCACCGGCGTGCTGCTGCTGGTGGTCATGGCGGCGGTGCTGGGACAGGCAGGCCGCGCCACCCCGCGCCGCCCGTGGCTGCTCGGGCTGCTGGCGGGCTTGACCTGCGGGCTGGTCAACCTGCTGCTGCTCGGCTCGCTGCTGGTCGAGCAGCCGACCTCGACGGAAAACCTCTCCCCGGGCACGTCGGGGATCCGCCCGGACGCGATCATTCTGGTGCCCGGATTTCTGCTGTTGTGCAGCGCGCTGGGGGCGATCGCCGGTGCCGCGGGATCACGCCTGCCGCGCCCCGGCAGAGATGACCTGCAGCGCGACTGGGTGGCGGCGTTCGCCTGGGTGGCGGTGATCGCGACCATCCCGGTGCTGCTCATCGGCGGCATTGTGACCAGCGCCGACGCTGGACTTGCGGTCCCCGATTGGCCGGGCAGCTACGGCGCCAACATGTTCCTCTACCCCCTGGCCCTCATGGCCGACCCGCGTATCTTCCTCGAGCACACCCACCGTCTGTTCGGCTCGCTGATCGGGCTCACCACGCTTGTGCTCTGCATCCTGACCCTTTTTTCACGCAGAACCATGCCGATCAAGGGCTGGGCAGTCGGGCTGCTTGTGCTGGTCATCGTTCAAGGCGTGATGGGCGGGCTGGGCCGAGTCGTCGGGCAGAATCCCTACTTCGGGGCCCTGCATGGCGTGACCGCGCAGGTGTTTTTCGCGCTGGTGGTTGCGTTCGCGGCTGTGCTTGCATCGAAGAAAGCCGACCCCAACCAGCCACCGTTGGGCAAGGCCGGCCCCATGACCGCGATCTGGCTCGGCTGCGTCCTGCTTCAACTCGTCTTGGGCGCGATGTACCGTCATCTCAGCGCGTCCGATCAGGAACTCGCGGGCGTCGGGCACATCCTGATGTCCCACATCGGCTTCTCGTTCGTCGTGCTCGTCCTGGCCGTCGTCACGGGGTCCATGCTTCGAGGCAGACGCGGCGAAAGCGAGTCGATCCCAAAGGCACGGATCCGCGTCGGCAAGTCCATGATCCATGTGGTCGGCCTTCAGTTCATCCTCGGATGGGCAGCCTTCTTCGTCTCCCGGAACCGCGGCACTCCCCCCACAGCCGACGAACTCTCGGCCGAGCAGGTGCCGCTGGTCGAAACCCTCGTCACCATGGCGCACCAACTCAACGGGGCGTTCGTGCTGGCCCTTGCCACGCTCGCGTTCGGAATGTGGATCGTCTCGCGGCGAGCGGCTCGGCGCGGCGAGCGCGTGATCCGCTCAGAAGTATCGTAAAGTGCTCGGCGTCCGTTCAGGTGCGGGCGGGCAATCCGCGCCCGTTCGAGGCGTTATCCTTGTTGGTTGATGGTCAGCCGACGGACGCGGAGACGATCTATGACCACGGCGACACGACTGGGCCCGCTCACACCCATCCGCGATGCGGACTTCGGGTACGAGCAGGCTCGTCACCTGCTCTGGCGGGCGGGGTTCGGCGGCTCTCCCGAGCAGATCCAGACGCTCAGCAGCTGGGGGCCTAAGAGGGCGGTCGACCACCTGCTCGACGTCAAGGAGATCGCGTACGACCGGCCCAGGGCGGACGCGTTCGATCGCGACATCATGCAGCCGCCGACGCGCCAGCAGCGTGCAGCCATCGCCCGCGCCCGGCGCGAGCGCGACGAGGAGGTCGTGGCGCGGTTCCGTGCGGAGCGTCAGGATCGGCAGCGCCGGGATCGGCGTCAGATCCGGCTGATCCAGCGCTGGTGGCTCACGCGCATGATCGAGACGCCGCGCCCGCTCGAGGAAAAGATGGTGCTGTTCTGGCACGGGCACTTCGCCACCAGCTACCGCACCATCGAGAACTCGTACCACATGTACCTGCAGAACCAGCTGTTCCGCAAGCACGCGCTGGGAAACTACGGGCGGCTGCTGCACCAGATCATCCGCGACCCGGCGATGATCGCCTACCTGGACAACAACGACAGCCGGCGAAACCGACCGAACGAGAACCTCGCGCGCGAGATCATGGAGCTGTTCAGCCTGGGCGTGGGCAACTACACGGAGAAGGACATCAAGGAGGGCGCGCGGGCGCTGACGGGCTACACCTTCGTGGACGACGAGTTCACGTTCCAGTCGCGCAACCACGACGACGGGCCCAAGTCGATCCTGGGCCGCTCGGGGCGGATGGACGGCGACGACTTCGTCAACGCCATTCTCGCCCGGCGCGCCTGCTCGCGGCACATGTGCCGGAAGCTGTACAAGTTCTTCGTCGCCGCTGTGCCGGACTCGTCCAGGCAGACGGACCCGGAGGCCAACTCGGTCATCCGAAGCCTCGCGTCGCTGTTCGCCGCCCGCGACTACGAGATCAAGCCGGTGCTGCGGAAGCTGTTCCTGAGCGAGCACTTTTACGGCCCGGGCGTGATGAACGAGCAGATCAAGTCGCCGACGGAGTTGACCGTGGGCGCGATCCGGACGCTGAACGTGCCGCCGCGCGATCTGTCCATCCTGCTGGACGCGATGGACCTCATGGGCCAGAGCGTGCTGTTCCCGCCGAGCGTCAAGGGCTGGGACGGCGGTCGGAGCTGGATCAACACGTCGACGCTGTTCGTGCGGCAGAACACGCTGAGCTATCTGCTGACGGGCAAGAAGCCGGCCGGGTACGACGCCCTGGCGAACCTGGAGAAGTACGACCCGATGCCGTTGCTCTCGCCGCTGGCGCGGGCCACGCCCGGCGCCGATCGCGACGCGGCCCAGGTCGTCGATTACCTGATGCGGTTCACGCTCGGCCGCACGCCGCCCAGGGCCCGCAAGTCGCTGCTCGCGTTCATGGCCGAGCACGACAACCGCGTCACGCCCGAGATCGCCACCGGGCTGCTCCTGCTCATCACGGCGATGCCGGAGTATCAGTTGTGCTGACCGAACGAGGCCGAACTGAGAAGCGCCGCACGGCACGTCGATACAATGCGCCGGCACAGCGCCGATACACTCTGATGCGCGATGCGCCCATCATTCATCCGGCCGATTAGGAAACCACTCATGGACCTGCACAATGCCAACGCGTACACCCGTCGGGAGTTCATCGGCCGTGGTGTGATGCTCGCCTCGGCCGCGATCGCGGCACCGGTTGCAGCTCCGGCAAAGGCAGCACCCTGCAGTACGACATAAGCGAAAAAGAACGCGGTATATCCGGACGGGAAATCGAACGCGGGAACGTTGCCGAGACTCGAAAGCCCTCCTCCCCCGAACGCCAGGAAAAACAACGGCATTGCGAAGGACGGCAAGGAGACCGCCGGATTTCTGAGGAAGTGCCGAAACCTCCGGAAGGTCACGGCCAACATTACGGAGCCGAACCTCGACCCGCTCACGTTCGCTCCACCCTTCCGCGAAGCGCTAGGGTGGCCGCGGTCAATCCTGCTGCCAGCGTGCCGGCCACAACCAAGAAGCCACGTGCCAGTGCCTCCTCGTCCCAGCCAGTGATGATGAGACTTCGAACGCTCTCGATGAAGTAGGAGATGGGGTTGATAGTCGCGACGGTTCGGAACCAGTCCACCTCCATTAGGTCCCGAGGGATGGTGAGCGAGGATAGGAACATCAGCGCGAACATCAAGGGGAAGGTGCCTTGCACCGCCTCCGCTGAACCGGTTCGCAACGCAACGAACGTACTGATTCCGCCGATCCCCACTGCGAAGGGGACGACGAGGAAGGCAAGAACAAAGACGCCGCCGATGCCCGCCTCTATATTCACTCCGACAGCAAGCCCGATGCTGAGATAGACGACCACCTCCAGGCTTACCACTGCGGGGTAATGTCCAAAGGGGGAGAAGGAAGACGGGAAGCTGTGTGAGGTCATGCGCGGCGCGTCGATGGCTTCCTGAACATCCATACCGAAATGGAAAACATTGAGAAAGACCTGAAGCATGGATTGCACCTGTGCATCGCCGCCGGGGGCGCCG
>JADFOF010000107.1 GCA_022563015.1 Planctomycetota bacterium | reverse complement strand
TTCAAGGTCTCCGTCCGCGAGGTGCTCGACATCGCCGGCGACATCGACGGGCAGATCTACATGCGCGACTTTCGGCTCATCGATCAATCGGACATGATCGTCAGCTTCATACCCGAGTTGCCGGGCGGGCTGCCGGGCCTGTCCAGCGGCGTCGAACGCGAGCTGCACCACGCCTTCGAGCACACCAAGGAGGTCTACATCGTCTGGAAACCGAAGCGCACGCCGAGCCCGTTCATCACCGAGACCGCCACGCAGGTCTTCTCCACGGTGGACGAGGCGATGTCATACTTCGAGCGCAAGGGCATGGTCG
This sequence comes from Planctomycetota bacterium, assembly GCA_022563015.1. Classification (GTDB taxonomy): domain Bacteria; phylum Planctomycetota; class Phycisphaerae; order Phycisphaerales; family UBA1924; genus JADFGU01. Next base: position 8,290 of record JADFOF010000107.1, on the reverse strand, counting down.
GGCAGGGGAGCCTGTTCGAGCAGTAGACCCAGAAAGGAACACAATGGTTCCAACTCACGCTGAGGTTGTTCGTCAAAGACACTTTCTCGCAGCGATCTTGCGTGCTCTCGGCATTGTCATGATTGTTTTCAGCACATGGCCATTTGGTTCATGGTTGCTTGAAGGGATCAGTGACGGCGACCTTCTGGATATGTCATACTACTTCTTTCAGGTTTTCATGGGAGTTGCTTTGATTATAGTGGGCTCAGCGATCACCCTCCGGGCCGGCAGTTTCAGCAGAATCCTTCTGCCTCTCATAAAGACAAGCCGCTGCCCGAACTGTCGGTACTCTCTTGACGATCTTGCCGATCCAGTTTGTCCTGAGTGCGGGCTGTCTCTCTCCGCCGAGTTCTTCAATGTCGATCCGCCCGCACCAAGACAAGCACCTTCGCTGCAGGCCGACGCCGTACGTTGGAGATACAGAATCAGCGCGCTCTTACGTGTCTTTGCCTTGCTGTTCGGCATCTACCAAACTTGGAACTTGGCTTGGTGGGTGATTTATTTCTTTGAGTTTCAAGCCGGCATGATGCGGTTATATGTGACGGCTGCCATACAAATATTCTTGTCGATCGGCATAGGAGTCTTGCTTTTTCTGCACTCTGACCGCATCGCGAGATGGTGTGCACCCGTTCCAAAGGTCGAATGCCCGGAGGGCGGCTCCAAGAGTCACGAGAGCGATCGTCAGGATGCGTGAGCGGCGCTTGCAGTCGTCTCGCCCGCCCATGTCGAGGCGGTGGTGTTGGTCACGATCTGCTCGCCCAGCGCCAGGCGTTCGTTGGCGACGCCGACGAGGAAGCGCCCGAACTTCGGCGAGAAGTGGATCTTCCAGTCGCCGATGACGCCCTTGCGCAGCGCGCCCGCAGCCTCGTCGCCCGCGGGCCGCCCGCCGGACTCGGCGTGAAACGAGTTCGCTTCGACGATCGCGCGGACGGTCTGGTCGTCCGCCGACAATCCCAGGAACGTGAACAGGCGGGACACCTCGCCGCGCGGATCCTGCCTGTGGGTTTCGTATGAGAACTCGGCGTATCGGCCGGGTCCGATGCGCTCGCCGGCTGCACGGGCGAACCGGAGCATCTCGGCCCAGTGGTTGCGGGCGTAGAGCTCGGCGGCGTGCTCGATCGTGTCGGCCCCACGGAAGAAGTCGTCCTTCTGATAGTCGTGAAAGAAGCGCCAGGCGCTCACCGCCGCGTCGCGCACGTCGCGCACGCAGCAGACGAACTTCGCCCACGGGTAGAGCCGACCGAGCACGTCGACGTGCCGCGTGTGCATCGGGCTCTTGTCGGCGATGACGAGCAGATGGTCCTTGCCGCTCTCGGCGGCGCGCATGGCGTAGTTGAGCAGCACACGGTCGCAGCTCTGTCGCATCATGAAGAAAGAGTCCGTGTCCGTGATGAACTCCTTGCCCGCGCCGCGGTCGGCGTTGGCCCAGAACTGGTGGACGGCGGCCTGCATCGACGGAAAGTACCGCGCCGCCAGGTTGCTCTCGCCGTGGGCCACGGCCTGCGGGTGCGAGTTCAGCGTCCGCATGATCCACGTGGTGCCGCAGCGCGGCGGGCCGACGATGAAGACGACCTGGATCCGCTCGAGCAGCCGCGACTGCTCCTGCCACTTGCGGTAGGACTGAACGATCGGCAGATCCGTGGGGGCCAGCGGCATGCGACAGGTATCGGTTCTTTGTCGCCACGCGGTTGAGGTTGAGCCCGCGTGGTCGAGGCCCCGGGCGGATTTCGGGGGCGAGCACCACATCCACAGCCAAGAATCGCTCACACCGAGCCGTGACCGGGCCCGGTGAAACGCCCGACTCGCGGATCCGAACAACTGGTCGATCGAGTCTCAGCCGGCACAGCGATGCACGAAACCCCTGACATTCCGGCGGCGGTGCCCGAGCCCCAACGGCTGCACGACCCAGACGCCGACCGGTCGGAGCGGACGTACGCGATGTGGATCCACCTCGGGGCATTGATCTCCTGGGTGCTGGCCGCCGCGTCCCAGGGGATCGGGTTCTGGATTCCAATTCTCGTCGTGGGGGTCATGTGGACCGTCCGCAAGAAGGACTCGCCGTTCATCGATGACCACGGCCGCGAGGCGCTGAACTTCCAGATCAGCCTGGTGCTGATGGTAATCCTTGCTTTCGTGGCCGGGCTGCTCCTTTGCGGCGTTGGGCTCGTCATCACCATGCCGCTCGCTGCCGTGCTCGTTGCCGGGCTCGGGGTGGTCGGCACGATCATGGGCGCTGTGGCGGCGTCGAAGGGGCAGTACTTCCGCTACCCGGCCACGTTCCGCTTCTTCAACTGAGACAAAGATTCTTGGACGTTCGGGGATCGTTCCGTATGGGTCGGCGACGCTTCGGCATACACTTGTCCCCATGAGTCTGCTTGAGGCCAAGAAGCTGCGCAAGTCCTTCTCGGGGAGAGTGGTCGTCGATGACGTTTCCTTCGAGGTGCAGCCGGCCGAGATCGTCGGCCTGCTCGGTCGCAACGGCGCGGGCAAGACCACGAGCTTCCGGATAACGATCGGGATGATCGAGTCGGAGACGGGCCGCATCCGCTACGACGGCAGCGACGTCACCGACCTGCCCATGTACAAGCGCGCACGACTGGGCATGGGCTACCTCAGCCAGGAGCCGAGCGTCTTCCAGCGCATGACCTGCGAGCAGAACCTGCTGGCGATCCTCGAGACGCTGGACCTGACGCGCGTCGCGCGCAAACGACGTGCCGCGGAGTTGCTCGACCAGTTCGGCCTCACGCACAAGGCTCGCCACCCGGCGCGGACGTGCTCGGGCGGCGAACGTCGCAAGCTCGAGATCGCGCGGGCGCTGGTCACCGATCCCAGGCTCATCCTGCTGGACGAACCGTTCAGCGGCGTGGACCCGATCGCCGTCGAGGAACTTCAACGCGAGATCCGCAGGCTGTCCGATCGCGGCATCTCGTTCCTGATCACCGACCACAATGTCCAGCAGACGCTCCGCGTGTGCAACCGCGCGTACATCCTCGACGAGGGCAGGATGCTCGCCGAGGGAACGCCGCGCGAACTGATCAACGACGACATGGTCCGGCGCGCCTACCTCGGCTCGCTGTTCCGCGGCGATGAGTTCGACCACCAGCCCAGGAACGGCACGCGCATCGCTGAACCCAAGCCGACGGCGGCGTCGGACGGGGCCGCGACCGAGCGGCGTCGGCCGTGACTCGCCGCCGCCGGACGCTCTCGAAGTGCGCCGCCGCGGCGATGGGAGTGCTCACGGCGACCCAGATCGGGTGCCTCGGCCGACAGATCACCATCACCTCCACCCCGCCGGGTGCGACGGTCTGGCTGAACGACGTTCAGATCGGCCGGACGCCGGTTTCGGCTGAATTCACGCACTTTGGCGACTTTGACGTGCGGCTGGAGCACGAGGGATACGAGGCCCTGGCGACGCATCGGCGGGCGCGGGCGCCGTGGTACGAGTGGCCCCCGATCGATCTGGCCGCGACCGTGCTGCCGTTCAATATCGAGACCCGCATCAACTGGCACTTCGAGTTGACGCCGCGCAGCGCCGAGGCCGACGCCGGCGTCGTCGATCGCGCCAAACAGATGCGTGACCAGACTCACAACCCGCCGGGCAAGTGACCGTCATCGGTCCATGGGGCGTGCCGGCGTGCCGACGACGCGCCGGCGGTCGGCGACATTCTCGATGACCGCCGCCCCCGCGCCGACGACCGACGCGCTGCCGATGCGCAGGCCCGGCAGGATCGTCGATCCGATACCGACCAGCGTGTTCGCGCCGACGTGGACGCCGCCGCCGATGGTCGCCCCCGGCCCGATGTGCGCGTTGATCCCCACCACGCACTCGTGCTCGATGACGGCGCCGGAGTTCACGATGGCGTGGTCGCCGATCTCGGCCCGGGCGTTGACGATCGCGCCGGGCCCGATGAACACGCCCCGCCCGATCACGGCGCTGGGCGCGACGATCGCGGCCGGGTGGATCACCGACGCGGCGTGCTGCTCGTTCGAGCGCATGGTCTCGATCACTTCCTGTCGCACCTCCAGGTCGCCAATCGCGATGATCCATGCGGACGGCGCGCGGGCAGCCGCGTCGGCGAGTGTGCCCAGGTGCGCGAGATCGCGCGAGGCGGGCGCGTGCGGATCGTCGTCGTAGAACCCGGCCGGCCCCAGGCGCGAAGCCGCCGCCGCGTCCGCCACCACCAGCGCGTGCCCGCCACCACCCAGCAGCACGAGCCCTTCCTGTGATGAATCGGTCGGCATGATCGGTGCAAGCGTACGCGAGCGGGGCAGCCGCTACGATACCTCATGCAACGCGTCCGCCTGGCCTGTGTGCAGTACCTCAACACGGTCCCCTTGATCGAGGGGCTCGAAAAGCTCGAAGGCGTCGAGTTGATCACCGAGGCCCCGTCGCGAATCGCGGCCCTGGTCGAGGCGGGCCACGCCGACCTGGGGCTCATCTCCGTCATCGACGCCGCCCGATCGCACGGTCGGCTGACCATGCTCCCGGTGGGGATGATCGGGTGCGACGGGCACACGCTGACGGTTCGGCTGTGCTCGGACGTGCCGATGCACCGTATCCGCGTCGTCCACGCCGACATCGAGAGCCACACCTCCGTCGCGCTGTGCCGGGTGATCCTCGAGCGGGTCTTCGGCGTTCGGCCGGGGATCGAGCCGTTCGACCTCCGCGCAGGGCACGACTGGCCCGAGACGATTCTCGTGATCGGCGACAAGGCGGTGACGCTGGACGCGCCGGCGGGGCGGTATCAGCACGAGGCCGACCTCGGCCGATCGTGGAAGGATCTGACCGGCCTGCCGTTCGTGTACGCGACCTGGATGTGCCGTACCGACGAACTGGACACGCCTCGCGTGCGCACCGCCGCCATGGTGCTGGACCGGCAGCGGCGCCGAAACGCCACGCGGCTGGGCTGGATCGTGTCCGCACGCGCATCGAGCCACGGGTGGTCTCGCGAGCACGCGGGCGAGTACCTCGGCTCCGTGCTCCGGTACCGTGTCGGCGAACGGGAGCGCGAGGCGGTGGCCAGGTTTCTTGATGAGTGTCTCGCGCTCGATCTCCTCGAAAGCCCATCGCACGAGTGGGCGTCGTTGGCGTGGTAGGGGATGCCGCCGCTCCCGCAGCTGCGCTCGCCCGCGATCAAGGACCTGTACGAGCAGCTGCGCTTCGCGCCGCCCAGGGCGCTGAAGCGCGATATCGAGCGCGCCGAAACACTCGCCGGCGAGGTCGATCACGACACCACCTACCCCGAGGACTGGATCGTCTTTCGCGTGACCGGGTTTCGCCCGGAGATCGAGCAGCCGAGAATGACCGAGGGCGCAGGACTGCTCGCGGACCTCTCCTCGCTCGTCGAGCGGCTGTCCCACGACGCGCGGCTCAGCCAGGATGAGCTTGACGGCGACGGGTTCCTCGACGCGGCGACCCTGTGCCGGCGCTGGGGCGTCAGCCGAAAAACCATCGACCGCTACCGCCGGCAGGGGCTCGTCGCGCGGCGTGTGCGGACCGAGCAAGGCCGCAGCGTGCTGATGTTCGCCTCCGGTGTCGTCGAGACGTTCGAGCGCACGCACGGCCGACCCATCTCGCGAGCCGGCGACTTCACGCGCATCGCGCCCGACGAGCTGGAGCGGATCGTTCGCCGTGCAGCCCGGTATCGCGCAGCCCTGGGGCTGTCGCTGAACGAAGCGGCGCTGCGACTGGCGCGCCGATTCAACCGCAGCCACGAGGGCATTCGGCAGCTGCTGATCCGGCACGACGCGTCGGCATTAGTATTCGGCCGACGCCCACCGCCAATGGATCGGCGCAAGGCGCTCGCGCTGCGCGCCTCGCGCCTCGGGATCGAGCCGGCCGACCTCGCCCGGCGCTTCGGGCGATCGCGCGCCAGCGTGTCGCGCACCATCGTCGAGGCCCGCGCGGACGTGCTTCGTTCGTTCAGGCTTGCCGACCCAGGCCCGAACAGTGGGCCCGTCCCGTGGCCGCCGGACGAGCTGTTCCTCGGCCGCGAAATGGGCTCGCCCGGCCGAACGGACCTTGCAGCGCTCATCGCCGGAGCGCGGGCGACGCCGCCGCCGGACGCCGCCATCGAGTCGTCGCGGGCGATGGCACGACGGCGGCTTGAAGGGGCAGCCGGTGCGATCGTCGCGGCCTGGCCGAAGTTCAACGTCTCCCGGCTCGCCGTGGACGAGGCAGAAACACTTCTGCGGCTCGAGGCCAGGCTGCGAGCCGAGATGCTGCGCGCCCAATTGGGCAATATCGTGCGCACGGTCGAGGATCGTCTCGGCACGCCTGTCGATCACCTCCCGCCCGGCGAACTGACCGAGCTGATGACGTTGGCGATCGGTGCGGCGGGTGCGGCGGCGGGGTCGTTCGACCCGGAACACGGGGGTCGGATGGCGGCTCCCGTCGGGCTGGCCGTCTCGAAGGCCGTCGCCGCGTGGGATCGCGTCGAGCGTCGCCCAAAGCCCCCCGGCCGCGCGACGCCGCTGCTTCGCCCCGGGCACGTCGTGCCGGACTGGACCCGCCGCGTCTCGCCCTGGCAGGCCGACCTCGAACCGGACGAACGCGTCCGCCGATTCGCGCACGTCCTGCCCACCCCGGAGCGGAGCGTGCTCGAGCATCGCTTCGGGCTCGGCGGACGCACGCCCTGCACTGCCGCCCGGACCGCCGAGCAACTCGGCCTCGCCGTCACCCGCATCGCCCCACTCATGCGCCGGGGCATCCGCCTCGCGATCGCCGCATCCCGCGGAGGCTGATCCCTCCCCCTCCCCACTTCGTCTCTACGTCTCTTCGTCTCTTCGTCTCTTCGTCTCTCAATTACTTTATTCAATTCGCGAGGAGTTCGCCCAACGGTCGGCTCGGAGATCCGACCTACCGCTTCGTCACTCCGTCACTTCGTGCGAATGGCAGGCGGAGAGGACCCCCTGCTCGCGCAGGGGGCTCTGTTTTTGTCACTCCGTCACTTCGTCACTTCGTCACTTCCTCACTCGTCACTTCGTCACTTCGTCACTCCGTCACTTCCCCACATTGCTCGGAGTGGCATGAGGGCTGCGGTGCAAACGGTGTTGCCGATCCGGTCGTTGATGGGGAACGACTCGACGCTGGGCGAGGCGATCGGCAGATCTCGGTCCAGCATCCGATGCACCGTCACCGCCAGGTCGTGCAGGCACGCGACCGGGGAACCGGCCGGGATGCCAACCGAGCAGAAGTCGCACTGCCCTCTGGATAGCGTCAGAGCCCGACTGACTCGAACGTCGCTCATGGCGTTCAGACCACCCTCCCCGAATGGCCCCGCTCAAAACACGCCCAAAAAGAAGAGGGGCGCCCTCGTCGGGACGCCCCTCACTCTATGGCAACTATCTAATACTTGTCTAGGTCTTTGATTCTGTGTTCTTCGGCCCTATGCTCCTACGACCTTCCGATGGGGTCCCGGTCTACGGTCCCAGGTCTGTGCATGGTAGGCCACGTCGCGCTCATCGACATAGGTCGCCGAGCCTCGACCATTGCCCTGCTTCAAGACGGCGACCCACCCTCGATCAACCCAATTGGAGACGGTCTGTGGAGTGATGCCGTACCTCTTGGCAGCGGCTGTCATCGATGCACGAGTCCCTTGAGGCGGTAGATCGAGTTCTTCGGTCACTGTGCGCTCGGCTGCTTCGATCATGGCGCGTTCGACCTTCTCCCGAAGCTGAGAAGTGGTGCGGGACCGTGAGGAGTGTACCACCCGCTGCGTCATGGCCCTGGCCTCATTCGGACGAGGCGGTCGCTGGCGTCGAAGCCGCCCTCGACTATCCCGAACGTCAGCTCCCAGCTTCCCTGCCGCCAGTTCGCGCACGGGACTTGGTGGTTGCCCTCCGGGCTGCGCCAGATCGTGCCGGGGAAGATCAGGGAGTACCGCTGGAAGTCGTCCGGTATCTCGTCCGGGTGGGCCAACAGGTATTCGGCGTGACGCTGTCCTAGCATCCCGTCCAGCGCTAGCACGCGCTCCACGACCTCCTCCCCGAAGAGGTCCTCTTCGCCCTCGGCCTTGAACGAGGTGAGCTCGATGGTGTCCCCCGAGACGGAGGCCGGCTCGACCGCGTCCTCGATGAGCTCCCAACCGTCCTTGGTCTTGTCGTGTTCCAGCGTGCTCCGGACCTCGCCAGAGGAAACGAGAGCCCCGAGCAGGTTTGCCAACCCCTCGGGGTCGTCGGTCCACCGCTTGGCGGCCGCCTCGTCAATCCCGCTCGGGAGATGAGCGACGACCGCCGCGACGAAGTCCAG
>JADFOF010000106.1 GCA_022563015.1 Planctomycetota bacterium | reverse complement strand
ACCCGGGGCTTGGCGGATTCAGACTCGGGGTCGGCTCCCCGCCGGTCGCGGCTCGTCTTCGAGATGCACCTACGAGCCGCGACCGGCAGCGAGCGGTTCCGGTGCGTTGGTTGTCGCTCAGCGGCACCGAACTGCCGGACGTGCGGGATCACTGCTTCGGGAGCGTGTCGAGCACAACGCGGGCTGCGCGTGCGGCGGTTTTGGCGGCGTCGAGGTCGCTGGCGGTCAACGCCTGCGAAATCGCACCCTCCAGAAGCAGATTCAGGTGCTCGGCCAGCCCCTCGGGGTGCTCGGCGCCCGCCTGCTCGGCCAGCGACCGAATGTAGGCGAGCATCAGGCGCTTGTGCTCGGCCGCGAGCGCGCGGATCGGGCTGGATGCGTCTCGATACTCGGCCGCGGCGTTGCAGAACACGCACCCGTTGAAGTCGTCGCTGTTGATCCAGGCGTGCAGCACGTCGAAGAGCGCCGCCAGTCGCCCGGCGGGTGTGTCCACCGCGGCCTCCACCTGGCGGCTGAAGCTGTTGCGGAACAGCTCATCCCGACGCCGAAGAGCCGCCAGCACCAGCTCGTCCTTGGACTTGAAGTGGTTGTAGAGGGTCATTTTGGCGACGCCGGCTTCTGCTACAATCCGGTCGATGCCGACGCTCTGGAAGCCGTCGCGGCAGAACAGCCGCATCGCGGTGTCGACGAGTTGTTCGCGTTTGCTCGCGCGCACGGACGTGCTCCTTTCACCCTGACTATACGAGACAGTCTTGTCTACGTCTTGAGAATCGGCACAGATCGGGTGAAAGTTTGGGCAAACCCCTAACGTTTTCCGTATGCAATATGTTAAAACATGACCTCATGCCCCTGTTGTGGGCCTGGGATCCTATTTTGGAGATTTTCCGGCGGGCTTGAAATAGACGGATGGGTCTGTATAGTTTGTCCAGTGCGATCGGGCCTGGCACGGACCAGGCCACACGACGATCGCCCAAAACCAGCCCCGTTGGCACGAGTCCGGCGGGACCAACCAGGAGACCACGAAATGCCACGCATCAATCCGATCGATCCGAACCAGGCCGAGGGCAAGGCCAAGACGCTGCTGGACGCCGTCCAGGGCAAGTTCGGCAGGGTTCCGAACCTGATGAAGACCATGGCGAACTCGCCGGCGGTGCTCGAGTCGTATCTCGGGTTCTCGCAGACAATCGGAGGCGGGTCGTTCAGCCCGGCGCTGCGCGAGCAGATCGCCCTGGCGATCGCCGGCGTCAACGGGTGCGACTACTGCGCTTCGGCGCATTCGGCCATCGGCAAGGGGGCCGGGCTGGGTGAAGAGGAGCTTCAGGCCAACCTGCGGGGAGCCTCGGGCGACCAGAAGGTGGAAGCGGCGCTCACATTCGCCAAGGCCGTGGTCACCAAGCGGGGCTGGGTTGCGGACGAGGACGTGGAGAACTTCCGGGCCGCCGGGTACACCGACGGCGAACTGACGGAGGTCATCGCGCTGGTGGCGCTGAACACGTTCAGCAATTACTTCAACCACATCGCGGAAACCGAGGTCGACTTCCCGCTGGTGGAGTCGGGCGAGCACGCAAAGGTCTGAGCGGTCTGTCCCCGCCGCGGCGCCCGGCGCAACGCGCCGGGTGCGGCGGTGCGTGGACCTCGCGACACACGAACCGGCCATTCACATGGCCATCGATTGACAAGGAGCAAGCAATGAGCAATCAGATCAAGACAGCGATCATCACGGGCGCGTCGAGCGGGCTGGGGCTGGGCGTGGCGGAGGCGTTCGTCAGCCGGGGCGTCAACGTCGTTCTCAACGCCCGCAATGAGAAGAAGCTCGCCGCCGTCGCCGAACGTCTGGGCGCGAGCAATACCTCGATCGTCCCCGGCGACGTCGGCGACGCCGAGACCGGGCAGCGGATGGTTGAAGAGGCGGTGGCGCGGTTCGGCGGCGTCGATTTCCTGCTGAATAACGCCGGCGTCTTCGAGGTGAAGTCGTTCACCGATTACACGCTGGAGGACATCGACCAGCAGCTGCGCTACCTGCGGGGGATGTATCTCGCTTCGCAGGCTGCGGCCAGGCAGATGAGAAAGCAGGGGGGCGGCGCGATCGTGAACATCACGTCGGTGATGGCGACGCGAGGGGTGGCCGGGACCGCGTCGAGCGCGCCGATGGCGGGCAAGGGCGGGATCAACGCTTTGACGGCGAACCTGGCGATCGAGCTGGCGCCGGACAACATCCGCGTCAACACGATCGCGCCGGGGATCGTCAAGACGCCGCTGTGGGGCCGGACGGACGAGCAGTTCGCGGAACTCAACGGGATGCAGCCGCTCGGGCGTGTCGGCGAGATCAAGGACATCGTGGACGCGGTGCTGTACCTGGCCGACGCGAACTGGGTGACGGGAGTGATCCTGCCGGTGGACGGCGGCGTTTCGGCGGGCGGGTGAATCGGACCGTACGGAGCGCCGGTTGGCCGACGCTGTGTTAAGCCCACGTTCGGGTGTTCCGGATATGGGGCGCAGATGTAATGCTCAGTTTTCAATTGAGAACGAGGAGAACCAAAATGAGCGCGCAGCAGAAGATCATCGGAGTCGGTATCGCGGCGGTTTCGATCGGGGTGGTGGCTTTGGCGCTCATCGCGGCCAGAACACCCGCGGCGATCGCGGCGGACGACGGCGTATCCGTCGCACCCGCCGGCGCCACGACGAACGACACGGGCGTGCGCTACCGCACGGTGAAGGTGGACGGGCTTGACATCTTTTATCGCGAGGCCGGGCCGCCGGACGCGCCGGCCGTGCTGCTGCTGCACGGCTTCCCGACGTCGTCGCACATGTTCCGGAACCTGATCCCGGCGTTGTCGGACAAGTGGCGCGTGATCGCGCCGGACTACCCGGGCTTTGGCAACAGCTCGATGCCGAGCGTGGACGAGTTCGAGTATACGTTCGACCGCCTGGCGGAGGTGATCGACGAGTTCACGGAGAAGGTCGGGCTCGAGACGTACAGCATGTACGTGATGGACTACGGCGCGCCGGTGGGGTTCCGTCTTGCGACGAAGCACCCGGAGCGGATCGAGTCGCTGATCGTCCAGAACGGCAACGCCTACGAGGAGGGGCTGCTGGACTTCTGGGATCCGATCAGGGCGTACTGGGCTGACAAGACGACCGAGAATGCCGACGCGCTGAGAGGGCTGTTCACGATCGACGCGACAAAGTGGCAGTACACGCACGGCGTGCGCGACACGGAGGCGATCAGCCCGGACAACTGGAACGTGGACCAACCGCTGCTGGACCGGGAGGGGAACAACGAGATCCAGCTCGCGCTGTTCTACAGCTACGGGTCGAACCCGCCGCTGTACCCGGCGTGGCAGGAGTACCTGCGGACGTACCAGCCGCCGACACTGATCGTGTGGGGGGCCAATGACCCGATCTTCCCGGCCGAGGGCGCGCACCCGTACAAGCGCGACCTGGCGGACCTTGAGTTTCACCTGCTGGACACTGGGCACTTCGCGTTGGAAGAGGACGGCGAGACGATCGCGCGTCTGATACGCTCATTCCTCGAGCGGAAAGCGGGGTCGTCACGGTAGGAAACGTGCGCATAGAGCCCGGAGCCGTGAGAGCGGTTGCGGGCCATTCGGTGGCGGGGACCTCGGGGGCATGGCAGAACCAACACGAAAGGAGAACAGGCATGTCAGTCAAGACCAAGAACGACGTACTGCACGTGACCGAGGCGACGTTCGAGCAGGAGGTGGGCGCCAGCGAGGTGCCGGTGCTGGTGGACTTCTGGGCCGACTGGTGCCCGCCGTGCAAGGTGATCGGGCCGACGGTGGACGAGCTGGCCATCGACTTCGCGGGCAAAGCGAGGGTGGCCAAGGTGGACGTGGACACGTCGCCGGGGTTGTCCGCGCGGTTCGGCGTGGCGTCGATCCCGACGATCATCGTGTTCCGCGGCGGCGAGGAGGTCGCCCGCGTTACGGGCATCGCGCCCAAGGAAAAACTGGCCGAGATGCTCGAATCGGCGATCGAGTCGGCGTAGCCGCTCAGTCACTTGGACAATCAAAGCCCAAGCACAGGAGAGTGGTCATGCGCGTCATGGTGATCGGAGCATCGCGAGACCGGAACAAGTTCGGCAACCGCGCCCTGCGCACCTACATCGAGCTGGGACACGATGTCGTCGCGATCAACCCGAAGGTCGGCGAGATCGAGGGCGTGCGGGCGTACGCCGGCGTGCTCGACCCGCCCGGCCCGATCGACCGGGCGATCGTGTACCTGCCGCCCGAGATCGGCATCGAGGTCGTCCGCGAGTTGGACCAGCGGAACGACGTGCACGAGTTGTGGATAAGCCCCGGTGCGGAGTCGGATGAACTCATCGAGGAGGCGAAGAGGCTCGGGTTCGATCCGATCCAGGCGTGCGCGATCGTTGACGCGACGCGCGGCTGAGGCGTGCGGACGCCACGTCCGCGCGTCTTTGCTCCCGGAAAGGAGCGAGACCATGAACACAGACCGTACGGCACAGGTCACATTCTGTTTGGATCGGGCTTGGCGCCGGATCACCTGCGACCCGGTCACTGCCTCGCACGGGAGCGGTTTCGGGCATAATGGACGGTTCGGCACTCACACATCACACAGTTTCCCTCACAAGAAAAGGAGCACGAAAATGAAGAAGACAATGACATTGATTGTGGCGTCGGCGCTGCTGGGCGCCGTTGGCACGCAGACCGCCAACGCGCAGCTGCCCGACCCGGGCATGGAGATCGCGCCGGGGCGCACGGCCCTGGTGGTGACGGACCCGATGAACGACTTCCTGAGCCCCGAGGGCGTCGCGTGGGGCATCGTGGGCGAGAGCGTCACCGAGAACGGCACGGTCGAGCACATCGAGGAACTGTTCCGGGCCGCCAAGGCCAACAACATCCCGGTGTTCGTCTCGCCGCACTACTACTACCCGACGGATCACGAGTGGCATTTCGAGGGTGCGCTCGAGACCGTGATGCACAACATCGGGATGTTCGACCGTGCCGGCGCGCTGTCGGTCGAGGGGTTCGAGGGTTCCGGGGCGGACTGGCTCGAGCGGTACAAGCCGTACATCAACGACGGCAAGACGATCATCACCAGCCCGCACAAGGTGTACGGCCCTGAGACGAACGACCTGGTGCTGCAGCTGCGCAAGCGTGGGATCGACAAGATCATCCTGGCCGGGATGTCCGCGAACCTGTGCGTCGAATCGCACATGCGCGAGCTGATCGAGCAGGGGTTCGAGGTGGTGGTGGTCAAGGACGCCACGGCGGCGGCCAAGCTGCCGGACCTGGACGGGTACGCGGCGGCCCTGGTCAACTTCCGCTTCATCGCCAGCAGTGTGTGGACGACCGAGCACGCGGTGGCATTGATGGGCGGCACGAAGCAGGTCGACGCTGCCGACCTGGCGCCCGAGGGCGAGCCAGAACAGGTCGCCGAGGTTACAGAAACCGAGGAGCAGCCTGAATCGTCGGGCGGCTGACGACGCAGGGCCGGGCTTCAGCTCAACTGATCGTCAGTGTCGGGCGCGTCTGGCGCTGGCGCATGGCGGCGAGGGCGACCTGTTCTTCGAGGTTGGTGTGGAGGGCCTCCGGGTCGCCGACGAGTGCTGCGCCGGGCACTGCGCGCTGGCGGACGGGCACCTGCTTGTCGTCGGTTTGCTACTGTTTGCAGCAGTTTTTCCTTGCACGGGCGTGGCCCGGAGGGTAGGCTTGTGATGGCTGACGCACACCCCGCCACGGCGGGAAGGAGGCGACCATGAACAGGTGGATGATCGGGCTGCTGGCGCTGTGGCCGGGGTTGGCGCTGGGGCAGGTCGGGTTCTTCGACCACTTCGAGGGCAACGCGCTGCTGCCGCACTGGAACCAGCCGCCGCCCTCGCGCCACTGGGAGTACAACGTCAGCAACAGCATGCTGAACGTGACCCATCTGCTCTGGCCGTCGCATCCGAAATCGTCGAGCAACAGCGCGGGAATCTGGGCTGACTTTCCTCCGGTCGGCGGCGACTTTCAGGCGGTCGGAAGAATGGGGCGGGGCCCCAGCCAGCCCGGCTATATTGAGATGTTCTTGAACGGTCCCGCTGGAGGGACGGAGTTCATCGCGGGGTTCGGCTTTTCGGGATCGTTCCTCGTCGCACAGACGGCTCGCACAACCATGCTGTTTCCACCACCGCCCGCGGGGATGTACGATTTCACGATTCTCAGGAGCGGGGGCGATATCCACTTCTTGTTGGATGGCCAATTGGTGGTCACTCTCCCCGCCGTTGTTGGTGCGCCGGCGGCAAGGATCACGTTAATTTTCCTCGAGCCATTCCCGCGCCCCGGGCCTGGAGCATTCCATGTCGATCTGATTCAAGTGGTTCCGCCCCCAGCGAGTCTCGTGGTACTCGTGCTGTCCGGGCTGGGTCTGCTGAGACGAAGGAGACGCTGAATGCCGGGTTTCTGGGAAACTCGTATACGTCCCTTTGGCCCGGCGCCGGATGGCTTCCAGGCGATCCACCTGATCCATCTGCGCACCGGGAGGTTCCTGCTGCACGACCGCGAGACCGCGATGGTCTGGGACCCGGCGACGGGGAACTTCCAGTCCGTGCCGCCCCCGGCGAACTCGAGGCTCTTCTGTTCCGGGCACAGCGCTATGGCCGACGGCAGGATCCTCTTTGCGGGCGGCGCGTTCGTGGACCCGGCCGTCAATGGCTCGCCGGCACCCAAGGAGGCGTATCTGTTCGATCCCGGTGATCAGGACCAGGACCCCCCGACGCCTCCGTCGTGGAGCCAGCTTGCGGATATGCAGTACCAACGCTTTTATCCAACCTGCACGACGCTGGGGGATGGCAGGGTGCTGGTAGCATCCGGGTATCAGGCGAACCCGACGCCGGCGTTGTTTGCGAGTTTCCTGGAGCTGTATGATCCGGCTGACCAGGCCTTCGAGACTCTCACGCCCGAACACGTGCAGGAGCGGTACCCGTTCATGTTCCTGCTGCCCGACGGGAACCTGGTCGACGCCGGCCCCGCCACGCTGACGCGCCGCCTCCTGGCGCCGCCCGGCGTCCCGGAGTGGATCTGGTCAGAAGGGCAGGCGGGTCCCGAGGCGGGCATGTACGTCGGCTCGGCGGTTGTGTACGACGCCGTGGCGGGAAAGGTGCTCAAGTCCGGCGGGGCGGCGACGTTTGCCCCGGAGGAGCCGGGTGTGGTGGCGGCCGCCCTGTTCGATCACCAGGCCGCGGTATGGTGGGGCCTAACCGCCAACATGCACTTTGGCCGCCGGAACCACAACCTGGTGGTGCTGCCCGACCAGACGGTTCTGGCCGTCGGCGGCAACCTCAACGGGAACAGTTACAACGCCCCGCAGGGGAACGCGACCCCGGAGCCGGTCATGGAGGCGGAGATTTTCGACCCGGCCAGCGAGACCTGGGCGCGGACGAACGTGGAAATGACGGACCCGCGCTGGTACCACTCCACGGCGGTCCTGCTGCCGGACGCGAGGGTCCTTACCGCCGGAGGGAACACGCATCCCCAGGGGCCCTATACGATCCACTCCGCCCAGATCTTCCGCCCGCCGTACCTGGACGGCGACCCGGATCGGGCCTCGTTCGTCGCGCCGCTGCCGCCGAGCGTGATGAACTACGGCCAGCCGTACACGTTCGGGTACACGCACCCGTCCGACCTTGGGATCTCGAAGGTGTGCCTGATCCGCCTGGCCTCGGTCACGCACAGCTTCGATGAGGACCAGCGCTACGTCCCGCTGAGCTTCACGGTCTCGGAGGGGAACATCACGCTGACGGCGCCGGCCAACGGCAGCATTGCCCCGCCGGGCTACTACATGCTGTTCATAGTGGACGTGAACGGCGTGCCGTGCGCGTCGGCGGCGTACGTTCGTGTCGCCGCCGCGTAGCCACCGACGGCCCCGCCATGACAGCCGGGACGGGTCAACTGATGGTCAGTGTCGGCCTGGTCTGGCCCTGGCGCATGGCGGCGAGTGAGACCTGGCTCTCGAATGTGGCGATGAAGGCGTTGAGCGATTGCGCAAGCGCGGTGTCCGCGGGCTCGAAGTTGGCGGTCGGATCGCCGGTGTCGCAGTTGACGCGCAGTTTCATGGTGATCGGGATCGCGCCCAGGAAGGGGAGCCCGAGCCGCTGGGCCATCTGCTCGGCGCCGCCGCGGCCGAAGATGTCGTATTCCTTCCCGTCGTCGCCGACGAAGTAGCTCATGTTCTCGACCACGCCGAGCACCTCGATGCCGAGCTGCTGGAACATTTTCGAGGCGCGCACCGCGTCGTCCTGTGCAACTTTCTGCGGCGTGCAGACGATGACCGCGCCCGTGAGGCGCAGCGTCTGGGCCATGGTGAGCGGCACGTCGCCCGTGCCCGGCGGCAGATCGACGACCAGGTAATCAAGCTCGCCCCACCGGGTCTGCTGGGCGAGCTGCTTGAACGCGCCGTGGGCCATCGGCCCGCGCCAGATCAGCGGCTTTTCGGGCTCGACCAGCTTGCCGATGGACATGGTCTTGACGCCGTGCACGAAGAACGGCTGGAGCATGCCCTGGTGGACGTTGGTTTCGAGCGCGTCGAGCGCGAGCATGGTCGGCAGCGACGGGCCGTAGATGTCGCCGTCCATCAGCCCGACCACGAGCCCCTTGCGTGCGAGTCCGACGGCGAGGTTGACAGCGATGGTCGATTTCCCGACGCCGCCCTTGCCCGCGCCCACAGCGACGA
>JADFOF010000105.1 GCA_022563015.1 Planctomycetota bacterium | reverse complement strand
CTCGGGCTGGTCGAGGGGATCACCGAATACCTGCCGATCTCCTCGACGGGGCACCTGATCATCGTGACCGGGCTTCTGGGGCTGGGCGGCGACCCGACTACCAAGTCGGCGATCGACGCGTTCACGATCGTGATCCAGGGCGGCGCGATCCTGGCGGTGCTGGGGCTGTACCGCCGGCGCGTCGGGCAGATGATCCGGGGGCTGGCGGGCCGGGACCGGGTGGGGCTGAAACTTGCGATCAATCTCTTGGTCGCGTTCATGCCGGCGGCGGTGCTGGGCGTGCTGCTGGACGACTGGATCGGGTCCAGGCTGTTCAGCACCTGGCCCGTGCTCGCGGCACTGGCTTTGGGGGGCGTGTACATGATGGTCGTCGATCGGCTGCGGAAGCGGCGAGGCGAGGATGAGCCCGCCGTGGACATCACGGAGCTGACGATCCGCAAGTCGCTGATCATCGGGCTCATGCAGTGCGTTGCGATGTGGCCGGGCACGAGCCGATCGATGATGACCATCACCGGGGGCGTGCTGGTCGGGCTCAGGCCCCGGCAGGCGGCGGAGTTCAGCTTTCTGCTGGGGCTGCCGACGCTGGGAGGGGCGTGCGTCTACAAGCTGGGCAAGAACCTCAAGCAATCGCACGACGCGGGCACGGCCAACATGTTCGACACGATCGGGTGGACGGCGGTGGTCATCGGGCTTGCGGTGGCGACGGTTTCGGCGGCGCTTGCGGTGAAGTGGCTGGTGGGGTTTCTGAACCGGCACGGGCTGACGCCGTTCGGGTGGTATCGACTGGCCCTGAGCGCCGTGCTGGCGGGGCTGATCGCCGGTGGCGTGGTCTCGATCGGCGACTCGGCGGATCAACACGATTCGGAGCGGCCGGAGCGACCGGTCGAGGCTATTGATACGCCGTGACGCTTCCCTCGGACCACATCAGGGTTCTGATGCTCGAAGATGTCCACCCCTCGGCCAGGGCGACGCTCGAGCAGGCGGGCGCACAGGTCACCTCGGCGCCCGGATCCATGCCCGCCGATGAGCTGAAGAACGCTCTTTCGGGCGTCCACCTGCTGGGGATCCGCTCCGGGACGAACCTGGATGCGGGTCTTCTGGAGAGCGCCTCAGAGCTGATCGCCATCGGGTGCTTCTGCATCGGGACGAACCAGGTCGACCTCGACCGGGCGTGCGGGCTGGGAATACCCGTGTTCAACGCGCCGTTCGCCAACAGCCGCAGCGTGGCGGAGCTGACCATGTGCGAGATCGTGGCGCTGCTCCGCGGCCTGTTGCCCAAGAGCATGGCGATGCACGCGGGCGTGTGGGACAAATCGGCCGACGGCTCGAGAGAGGTGCGGGGCAAAACACTGGGGATCGTCGGCTACGGGCACGTCGGCTCGCAGGTATCGGTGCTGGCCGAAGCGCTGAGCATGCGCGTGATCTTCCATGACATCGTTCCCAGGCTGCCGCTGGGAAACTCGCGCGCCTGCCGATCGCTCGATGAACTGCTGCGCGAGAGCGATGTGGTGACGCTGCATGTGCCGGCCACGCCCGCGACACGCGGCTTGATCGACGAGGCGCGGCTGTCGATGATGCGCCGCGGCGCGATGCTCATCAACAACGCGCGAGGCAGCATCGTGGATCTCGAGGCGCTCGCCGAGGCTGTACGCGACGGCCGGATTGCGGGCGCTGCGCTGGACGTCTTTCCCCAGGAGCCGGGTTCGAGCGGACAGCCTTTCGAGAGCCAGGTCCGCGGGCTGCCCAATGTCATCCTCACGCCGCACATCGGCGGCAGCACGCTTGAAGCACAGGAGAGCATTGCCAAGGAAGTGGCGGGCAAGCTCGCCAGTTTCGTGCTGCACGGCTCGACGACTGGCTCGGTGAATGTGCCGGAGGTGGAGCTGCCCGGTCGCCCCCACGATCGTGGCGCCGACGAGCCCAGCCACCACCGCCTGCTTCACTTCCACCGAAACGTGCCGGGCGTGCTCAGCAAGCTGCACGCCATCGTGGCTGAGGTCGGCGCCAACATCAGCGGCGAATACCTTCGAACGAACAACGAGATCGGCTATGTCGTGCTAGACACCGACCCGTCGGCGGGCGCGGCACTCGCCGAGCGCATCGCGACGATTGAAGAGACAATCCGTGTGCGCGTGATTGCGTAACACTCCCAGGATCCTGATGGAGTTCGTGCTCGCTTCGGATCACGGACCCAGCCGCGCTCCCGTCGAATCTACACCTCGACGAGCGTCTGCAGTTGTTCCTCGATTGGGGGCGACGAGAGCACGTCGGGCACATCAAGCAGACGAACGCGACGCGAGATGAGGTTCAGCACATCGACGCGGCGCTCGGCCAGGGCGCGGACGGCGTCGCGCAGATTCCCGGCCCTTGAGCCGACGAGCGTGATCTCGCCTTGGATGATCGGCGCCAGATCGACCCGCCCCGGGCCGCCGCCGCGCAGAACGATCGTGCCGCGAGGCCGCACCAACTGCATCGCCAGGGCGATTCCCTCGGCGGAACCGGTGCAATCGATGACGGCGTCCTGGTCGGCGCGGCGGCCGACGTCGTCGGCGTTGCGGTGCTTGACCCCCCACTTCTCGCACAGCCCGAACCGGGCCGGGTGCGACCCGAGCAGCCTGACCGATGCGTTCAGCCGCGCCAGCCACTGCGCGCACAAGAGCCCGGTCGCGTTGTCGCCCAGCACAGTGACGTAGGTCTTGGCGTCCACACGAAGCAGCTGTGCCACGTGCAGCGCCCCGGCGAGCGTCCACGCGAACACCGCCTGATCGTCATCGAGCGCGTCGGGCACGGGCACGACATTCTCGGCCGGCACCGCGATCAGTTCGGCCAGACATCCCTGCCGCTCGGCGCTACCGATCGTCACCCCCTCGCGGCAATGGTCGCCCAGCCCGCCCCGGCACAGGTCGCATCGGCCGCAGCGGATGTGGGGCTTGACGACCACGCGCTGCCCGACGCGCAGTTCGTCGCCGACAGCCCGCTGGATCACCCCGACGAAGCGGCGTCCCGGCACGCCGACGGCCGCCTGCGAGCCCAGCTCGTCGCGACCGATCGCCACGCGCGTGGGGCGCACGAGCACTTCGCCCGGCCCGGGTTCGGGCGGATCGACGCGGTCGTCGAGCACGAATCGGCCTTCTACGGATCGGATCGCTCGCACGGTTCTCCCGTCGCGGACTCGGCCGCACTGAGACACGACCCGGCGGCAGACCGGGCGGGGCCGTCCGGTTTATCGGTTGGGCGTGGGCCGGGCTGGAGCGATCGTCTCAGCCTCGCGGCAGAAGTCCCGCCGGGCTGGCCCGCACCTCGTTGGGAGGACCGGGCACGAACGGCAGACGCTCGATGAGCGTCGGCGATCGATGGAAGTACCGGTAGGTGTACATGACCTGGTTGGCGAACGGCTCGGTGGTCTGGTCGATCCAGCCCGACCACGCAGTCGCGCTGAGCCCGAAGTCCTCGCCCGTGAGCGCTCGCAGGGCGCTGAGCGCGCTGGCGTTGACAGCCAGGCTGGGATCCTCGCGCAGCACGCGAACGAGCTGCTCGAGCACGCGAGGCTCGGCGTACTGCCCCAGCGCGTGTGCGCACTCGGCGCGGACGGCGGCGACGGGCTCGCTCTCTTCCACGCAACGCCGCAGCAGCGCCGGGACAGCCTCGGGGTTGTGAATCCGCTGAAGCCCGCGGGCCGCCTCCACCCGCACGAGATCGCTCGGGTCGTCCAGCGCGGTGGCCAGCAGCAGGGCGTGCTCGGGCGTGCCATGGTTCGCCAGCCCGCGGCACGCCGCCATGCGCACGCTCTGGTCACGATCCGTGATGTTGGTCTCGAACAGGCCGAGGTAGATGTCCTCGCTGGCGAACGGCGCGCTGACCAGCGTCAGCGTGCCGCTGAAACGATCGCTCGCGTTATAGGGGTTGCGTGCCATGATCGCAGCCCGGCTGTAGTCGGGCCCGGTCTGAAAGTCCAGGATGCTCCTGGCGCCCGGCTTGTAGTTGAGCCCCACGCTGCCGCACCCGCCCGCGACGAGCACGCACACCCCGAGCCCGATCGCCGCGAGCAATGCCGCGCTGGGCGTTGGATGCTGCATGATCGGATCGTATGCCGAGTCAGGGCTCGGCGGAGCGCAGGCGGTCAAACTCGTCCGACGCCACCGGATCGTGTCGCCGCGTGTAGATGTTCACGCGGAAGCACTTGCGCAGCCTGGGCGAGCGCGGGTTGGCCGCGTACCCGTAGATGTAGTCCGCCCCGTCGTGCACGCGCACGCTGACGGTCCACGAACCGGTGTCGGCGACCTCGGCCTGGAGCGGCTGGCGCGACCCGTGCTCGTACACGTACACATGCGAGCCAGGGTCGACCCGGCCGAAGACCTTGATCTCGATCGACGCGCTCACGTACGTGCCGTGGAAAACCATCGCCACATCCGAGAGGACGAACTGGGCGTGCTGTCCGGTGGAGCCGAGGCGTCGCTCGGCCGTGGCCCGGACCTGCCGATCGATCTCCCTGATCTGACCAAGGTCGCTCACGACCATGCGGACGGTGTAGTCATGGAGCATCTCGCCCGGCGGCGCGCTGGGCGTGGCCGTGCGGGTTTGCTGGAATTCGATGCCGAAGCGGTTGTCCTCGACGTGGAAGCGTCGCGCGATGCCGCCGAGGATGTCCCACTCGCTCTCGCCGGCGCCGCCGCCCGGGCCCACGAACGTGCGCACGTTGCGGAACTGGAGCGTGACGGGCGCCTGACCGCTCTGGGCGGTGCATCCAGACAGCGCGATCGTGCACGCCGCTGCAAGTTGGACGATTCCTCGTGCCACGCGCAGACGATAGCCGATCAAGCTTTGCGACGCCCGGCACGGAGCTGCGTGAGCAGGCGACCGACCATGAAAGTCACACTGGACGAGCAACCCGTTGAGATCGCACGCCCCACGATCGCGGAGGGGCTCGGGCGCGCCATCGCCCTGGCCGAGGAGCGAGGCCGGGTGGTCATCGAGGCCACGCTGGACGGGTGCCCGCTCACCGAGGATCAGCTGGCCGAACCGCCCGAGACGGAAATGCCCGGGTCCGAGCTGCGCCTGGTCAGCGCCAACCCCAGGGCCCTGGTCCGCAGCACGCTGTACGACACCGCCGACGCGCTGAGCGAGTCGGTCGCCACGCACAAGCGTGCCGCGGAGATGATCGAGTCCGGCCGGAGCGAAGAGGCGATGGACGATCTTTCCGAGGCGTTGTCGGTCTGGCAGGCGGCCCGTGACGTGGTGGACCAGGGGGGTGAGCTGCTGGGCGAGCCGTTCACCGCAACGCGCGCGGGCGCGCCACTTGCGCAGAACATCACCCGCCTGGCGGAATGCCTGTCCGAGGTCAAACGCTGCCTGGCGGTGCAGGACTGGGCGGCGCTGTCGGACGTGCTGGCGTTCGACATGGACGAGTTGGCCCAGAGCTGGAAGCGGCAACTGATCGAACTGGCGGATCAACTCAAGCCCGCGGCCTCGTGAACTGAGTCCGAGCATTGGCATACGAGCCGCGACTGGCAAGGAGCGGTTCCGGTCCGTTCACGGGTTGATCGCGGGTTGATCGCGAGCGCCGATACCGCTTCCTGCCGGGCGCGGCTGGTGGTGGGAATCCGAGACTTCGCCCGTATAATTGAGCATGTCCGAGGAAGCGTCGATCCAGGTGAACTTCACGACCCCCAAGCCGTTGTTCCCGCTCGATGCGGCCGTTCTGCTCCCCCAGCAGATCCTCCCCCTGCACGTCTTCGAGGAGCGGTACACCCAGATGGTGTCCGAGGCGCTGGACTCGGCGGGCCAGTTCGCCATGGCTGTGTTCCAGGGCAATCGGTGGAAGCAGGAGTACCACGGGTGCCCGCCGATCCGCCCGGTCGTCTGCGTGGCGCAGATCATCCAGCACGAGCAGCTCGAGGACGGCCGATTCAATATTATTATCCAGGGGATCTGCAGGGCGCGGGTCGTGCGCCACCATCGCCCCGACGACGAACGCCTGTACCGCACCGCCCTGCTCGAGCCCATCGGCGTGCCGCTCGGGGACGACAGCGAGCTTTTCGGCGTGCGCGAGCGCTTCCGCGAGTTGCTCTCGGACGGCCCGCTGGTCCAGCTCCGGGCCGGCGAGTGGATCCTGCAGCGCCTGAACAACGACGAGATCCCGACCGCCGCGGTCCTGGAACTGGTCTCGTTCACGCTGATGAGCGACCCGGAGGTGAAGTATCGGCTGCTCGCCGAGCCCGACGCCGCCACCCGGGCCGAGATCGTCGAGGACGAGTTGCTCGACATGCAGCAGCTGATCCGCCGTGCCCAGGCCCAGCGCCCGGGCGACTGGCCCAAGGGGTGCAGCTGGAACTGACTCCGGACTGGGAGTGGCGCACCGGCGTTTTCCATCAACCCGTCGCGTCCACACCCGAACGTATACAGAGTCTGAGGCGCTGACGCCGAGTCTGAGTACGGACGCCGAGTCTGAGTCCGCGAAGGCTCGGATATCTGCGATGACCTTCTTACGCCCGTGATCCGAGCCTTCACCCGCAGCGGGCTCAGACTCGGCGTCCTGGGCGCTTCGCGACATGATATCTGGTGTTGGGAACTCTCCGCGCTCGAATGCTCGAATACCCGAATAAATACCGATTATACAGCGTGACTTTTTGTGGGCTTTCCCGTCATTTCGCTTGACTCAGATGTAAACGCACACTAACTTATCCGTAGAAGTTAGTGAGCGTTTACAACGCTGGTCGCAGCGGATGGGACCGTCGGGCGATTGTCAGGCCTCTCGGGCGTCAAGAAATGGAGACCGCCTCGCAATGCACCACATGCAAGCGACACACGCGAACTGCCGCCTCGGGCACCCCGGTCTGGGGCGCGAGCACGCACGACCACAGGAGCACACGATGCGCACACAGTCGAACCGAAGGCTCGCGCGGATGATCGCGCTCGGGGCGGCCGCCATGCTTGGCGCGACGCTCAGCGGATGTGTCGGGACGTACGCCTGGTCGGACGGGCATTCGTACGGCCGGGTGCACGTGCCCGTGTTCTGGTGGGGGCACCACTGGGTGTCATCGTCGCATCACGGCTCGGGGCGCGGCGGTGGGCACCATGGCGGGGGCCACGGCGGGCGCGGCCACAGGTGAACCAGTCGGCGCGATGTGCCACGACCGGACCGCCGACTCGCAGCACCAGCCGGAGAACACGATGCCGAAACGTCCGGCCCCGATGCTCGCGCGGGCGCTTGTGCTCGCCGCCGCTCCCGCTGGAATGCTCAGTGGATGTGTCGGGATGGACCCGGATTACGCGCAACGGCGCCCGATGAGCTATTCATGGAGCAGCAGCGGCGGTTACGGTTGGGGCAGCGCCGACCGCTACAGTGCAGTGGGTGATGAGACTACTGTGCTCATATTCGCTGCCATCCTAGCGCCTTTCATCATCGCCGACAGGCTTGACGAGTGCCTGAACACGCCGAGGTAGCACAGGCCCCGTCGGCGGAGTATCCGAGGGTTCGCGGACTCACCCTCGGCGTCAGGAGATAGGGACGCCGAGCCTGAGCCCGCCGCGGGCGAAGACTCGGATTCCTGCTACGAGCCGCGCCCGGCAGGAAGCGGTATATGTGCTCGTGAACGGACCGGAACCGCTCCTTGCCAGTCGCGGCTCGTGCAGAGAAAGCTCGGTTTCCCACCACGAGCCGCGACCGGCACTCACCGCTCGACTTGCCACTCAGCCGCAACGTTTGCGCAATCAAAAACCCCCGCCCGGATGGGCGGGGGCATGAGTTTTCTCAACCAGTCGTCAAAGCCTGAATCAGCGGCGACGACGGAGGGCGACGAGGCCGCCCAGACCAAGCAACGCCAGCGCCGACGGTGCCGGAATCACTTCGAAGCTGCCCGAGCCGGGCGTGAAATCGTCCGGCCACAACTGAAACGTCCGGCCACCCGTCGGCGGACTACCGAACGGATCGCCCCATTCAGCAACTTGGAACTGGAACGTGCCGCTGGTGGTGAGGTCGATCGTGCGAATGGTGAAGTCCGTGGTCGTCCACTCGTACGTCGCATACAGGATCGGGTTGTCCTGCACGCCGATGAATCCGATTATCGGGATGTGCAGCTGACCGTTCGAAGCGCCGGTGTAGGACGCACCCGCCAGCACTCCGACAGACGAAGCCGGACCCTCCAGCACGTCGACCTCGGCACCCGCGACCCAGCCCGTCTCCGAGGCGTTCAGATCGTAATTGCCCGCACCGATAACCCAATCCATGGCCGGATCAACCCAAATGGCCCAGAGCGAGATCGTGGTCGTCTCGCTGACACCCTGGATCACATCGTTGCTCGATGTTATCATGTAAGTGGCAGAGAGAGGCCGTGCAGGCTGTGCCGACACAGCGGTCGCAAGCCCAGCCACAGCGATCAAAGCAATGGTACTTCTCTTCATTACACTTTCTCCTCACAAAACAACTGGGGCTTGGCCCCTTGGACCGCAGATTGTCTTGACCAGGACGAACGTTCGTTCCCGATCCACTGCACAGATTACCGCACCTCGCGAGGAAAGCAAGCAAAAAATCAAGGTTTCACCGATCGATTTTTGAGTTCTTTCAGCCGATCCAACCATAAAAGCCTATCAAATACCGATTATCCCGCCGCCAACCCCTCACAACCGCCGATCCCGCAACGCCGGAAATGCTTCCCGCCACCGTTTGACCTCCCCAGGATCCAGATCCACGCTCAAAAACCCCTCCTCGTCGGCCAATTCGCCCATCACTCGGCCCCTCGGGCCGATCGCGATGCTCCCACCCGCAT
>JADFOF010000104.1 GCA_022563015.1 Planctomycetota bacterium | reverse complement strand
CCAGCTGCCCGTGCGCGATCGCTCGGTGATCTCCGCCGCCGGGTTCGTGGGCGCGATCCTGGGCGGAATGCTCGGGCTGGTCATGCCCAAGCGGGCGTCGGCCCTGTTCACCGCCCTCTTCGGCGCCGCGATCTGGATGCCATGCCTGGTCTATCTGCTCACCGCCTTCGACATGCCCATCGGGTTCCTGACCGCGCTGTCGGCCAGGGCGTGGCTCATCGCCTGGGCGGTCGTCTCGTTCGTCGGCGCCAGCTCGCAATGGTCCGGCATCGGCACACGCCGGTTCCGCAGATCGTCCGAGCGCGACGATGACGACGACGAGTAACGCATTTCCAATCTACGCGCCGTGTCCCCTATCAAACGGACGCCGAGTCTGAGCCCGCCGCGGGCGAAGGCTCGGATCACGCACGATTTCGAGCGTTTCGAGCACTCTACCGGTCTTCGGGAACAACAGGCGCAGCCTCTGCGTGCTCGTCCGCGCCGCCGCGATCGGGCTTCATCAAGTCCCGGGTTCGGCCCGCGGTTTCGCTCGCCCGCATGAACGGATCGGCGGCGATGGCCAGGGCGATCACGCCCGACGCCGAGAGCACCGTCGCCAGCCGCCGCCATACCACGGGCGTATCGGTCATCGGCGCAGCATCCGGATCCGGGTCCGTCAGCAGCGGCGCCCTGACCAGCCCGAGGTAGTAGTACGCGGCGATCGCGGCGTTCACCGCCAGCACGATCACCAGCGCCAGCTCGCCCGCCGAGATCGCGCTGGTAAACAACGGCAGCTTCGACCAGAACCCCAAGAGCGGCGGCATGCCCAGCAGGCTCAGCGCGCAGATCACCATCGACCACCCGAGCAGCGGCCGAGTCTTGCACAACCCGCGCAGGTCGTCGAGATTCTCGACCTCCTCCCAACCGTCCTTGCCCCGCCGTTCCAGGCACGCCACCACGCCGAACACACCCACGTTCATCACGCCGTAGCACAGCAGGTAGAACAGCACGGCCGCCAGCCCGTTGTGCGTGAACGTGCCGTCGCCCGGGCCGGCGACGATGCCCACGAGCATGTACCCCGAGTGCGCGATGGACGAGTACGCCAGCAATCGCTTGACCGACCGTTGCAGGATCGCCAGCACGTTGCCGACGGTCATGGTCATGGCGGCGATGACCCAGAGCAGGACGCGGACGGGCTCGGGCAGCCACCCGCCGTCCCCGCCCCCGGTTTCGCCGGCCGCGGCCGAAACCATCGTCGTCAGCAGGATGATCGCGAGAAAGCCGGCGGTCTTGGGCACGAACGCGAGCATGGCCGACACCGGCGCCGCCGCACCCTGGTAGACGTCCGCCGTGTAGAAGTGCATCGGCACCGCCGCGATCTTGAAGCAGATCCCGATCAGCGCCAGCATGACGCCCGCCAGCGTGATGCTGTTCATGCCGTCTGCCGCGAGCACCGCCGAGATGTCGGTGAACCGCGTCATCCCGGTCCCGCCATAGATCAGCGTGAAGCCGTACAGGAAGATCGCCGCTCCGAGCGCCCCGAGGAAGAAATACTTGACCCCCGCCTCCTGGGCGCGGGCCGAACGCGACGAGATCGTCACCATCACGTAGGTCGGCAGGCTCGTCAGTTCCAGCGCCAGGAAGAGCCAGATCAGCCCGTCCGCCGACGCGCACAGCATCAGCCCCGTGAACGAGAACATAAAGAATGCATAGAACTCGGCCCGGTTGGTCCGGGCGGCGTCGAAGGTGCGTTGGCCGGCGGCGATCTGCTCCTCCTCCTCCCGGTCCACCGTCCCGCCCAGCATGAGCAGCAGCAGCACGCCCACCCCGGCGATCATCGCCTTGGCGTACGGCATCAGCTGCGGCAGAATCCCCGGCGACGCGGGCGTCCTGAGCGCGAGCAGGCCCGCGATCACCAGCCCGATCCCGCACACCGGCCCGCACAGCCGACGCAGCGCCAGCGAACGCGACAACCCCAGCACCATCACCACGCACGTCGCCACGAACAGCGCGATCTCGGGCCACAAGAATGCCACCCGCTCGATCATGGCCTCCCCCCCTCGACCAGCCGCGGTTCGGTCTCACCGCCCCGGACGATCTCGACGCCGCTGTCGGCAGCACCCGTCACGATCGCGATGGTCTGATCGACGCACGGCTCGAGCGCCCGCAGCACCGGCGTGGGATACACACCCAGCCCCAGGCACAGCGCCGCCAGCGGCAGCAATAGCCCGATCTCGCGCCAGTTCAGGTCCGTCGGCAGCACGTCGTGCTCGTGATGCCCGGCCGGCTCGCGGTACTCGCCGAACACGATCCGCCCGGTCATGTACAGCAGGTACATCGCGGCGATGATCATGCCCAGCCCGGCCACCGCCGCGTACCAGGGCCCGAGCGTGAACAGCCCGGTCCCGCCGACCGCGCCGCCCCAGTCGCCCGCCTGGAACGCGCCCAGCAGGCACAGGAACTCGCTCACAAACCCGTTCAGCCCGGGCAGCCCCACCGACGCCAGCACGAAAAACAGCATGAACGACGACCAGATCGGCATCTTCGAGGCCAGCCCACCCACCTCGTCCATCGAGCGGGTGTGATAGCGCTCGTACATCATCCCGACCATGAGGAACAGCGCGCCCGTCGAGAGCCCGTGGTTGAGCATGTACAGGACCGCCCCGGTCAGCCCGGCGCTGTTGAGCGCCACCAGCCCGAGCACGCAGAACCCGAGGTGCGCCACCGACGAGTACGCGATGAGTTTCTTGATATCCGTCTGCACCCAGCAGACCAGCCCCGCGTACAGGATCCCCACGATGCTCACGCCCGCGATCAGCCACGCGTACTCGACCACCGCGTCGGGCACGAACGGCAGCACGAACCGGTACAGCCCGTACGTCCCCAGCTTCAGCAGCACGCCCGCCAGGATCACCGACCCGGCCGTCGGCGCCTCGGTGTGCGCCAGGGGCAGCCACGTGTGCACCGGGAACAGCGGCACCTTGACAGCGAACCCCGCGAGCAACGCCGCCAGCACCCACGCCTGCTGCGACGCGCTCATCTCCCGTGCCGCACGCTCCAGCGTCGCGATGTCGAACGTCCACGTGCCGTGCAGCAGCGCCGGGTCGTACCCCACCAGCGTCGCGTTGAACCACGCCACGTAGATCAGCCCCGCCAGCGCGATGACCGACCCGGTGAAGGTGAACAGGAAGAACTTGGTCGCGGCCTTGGCCCGGTTGCTCGAGCCGTACAGCGCGATCAGCACGTACATCGGCACCAGCGTGAACTCGAAGCAGGTGTAAAAGACGATCAGGTCGCGGGCCGCGAACACGCCCGTCATCGCCGCCTGCAGCACCAGGAGCCACGCGTAGTAGGTCTTCACCTTGCCGGTGATCCCGGTGAACGAGGCGAGCACGCAGATCGGCCCCAGCAGCACCGTCAGCGCGATCAGCAGCAGCGCCACGGAATCCACGCCCACGGAAAGCTCGAGCCCGAGGGTGGGCAGCCAGGGCCGCGAAGCCTGGAACTGGATCGTCGCCGCATCTGCCCAGTCGAACGCGAAGAACGCCAGCAGGCACGCCAACCCCGCAGCCAGCGTCCCCGTCAGCGCCACCCACTTGGCGCGCCGGGCCGGCGCGTACACAACCACAGCCGCAGCCAGAAGCGGGAGCAGGATCATCAGCACCAGCACGTTCACGTCGGCCTCGCTCTCATGTCACCAGCCACACGATCAACAGCAGCACCGCGGTGCCCCCGATGGTCCCCAGCGCGTACCCGTGCAACAGCCCGCTCTGGCTCGGACGCACCGCCCACCCGGTCAGCCTGGGCAGGATCCCGAACACGTTCACAAGCCCGTCCACAAACCAACGGTCGATGAAGTAGAAGACCTGCCCCAGCAGCCACAGCGGTCGGCGGAACAGGAAGTCGTAGAACTCGTCCACGTACCACTTGTCCCGCGCCCAGCGTGCCACGCGCGACCCGGTGAAAGCCAGCCGATCCGCACGGCACGTCGCCGCCTCGGTTCGGCCCGCGTAATGCAGCCACCACGCGATCGCGATCCCCGCCAGCCCGATTGCCGCCGAGACATAATACATGATCGTGTGCGGATCCTGCCCGAACAGCGTGCCGGCGTGCGTGCCGTCCGCCTGGTAGTGCGCGCTCGAGTCGTGGATCATCGACCCCACCCACCCGTGCTCGCCGCCGACGAAGTACACGCCCGCGACCAGCAAGGAGCCCACCCCCAGGATCGCCAGCACGAGATTGACCGCCCATCCCGGCGGGTGCGGGTGGAACGAACCGGGCTCGCCGTGGTGCTCGTCGCCCGGCTCATAGTCCACCGGCCCGACGAACACGCGGAAGAACACCCGGAATGTGTAGTACGCCGTCAGCCCCGCCGTGAGCAGCAGGATCCAGCCGATCACCCTGAACCCGGGCGTGACGAACGCCTCGGCCAGGATCATGTCCTTGCTGAAAAACCCGCCGGTGAGCGGGAAGCCCGACAGGTTCAGGCACGCGATCAGCATCGCCAGCGTGACGATCATCCACCCCTTCTGGCTCCGCAGCCCGCTGACCTTGCGCAGGTCCAGCTGCCCCGCGAAGCCGTGCATCACCGCCCCGCAGCACAGAAACAGCGTCGCCTTGAAGAACGCGTGGGTGAAGACGTGAAACGCCGCGCCCACGCTCGTCAGCACGCCCAGCCCGGCGAACATGTACCCCAGCTGCGACACCGTCGAGTACGCCATGATGCGTTTGATGTCGAACTGGGCCATGCCGATGGTCGCCGCCAGGAGCGCCGTGATGGTGCCGATCCACGCGACCGTGGGCAGGGCATGCTCGCTCACGAGAAAGATCGGGAACATGCGGGCGATCAGGAAAACCCCCGCCGTGACCATCGTCGCCGCGTGGATGAGCGCGCTCACGGGCGTCGGGCCCTCCATCGCGTCGGGCAGCCACACGTACAGCGGGAACTGCGCGCTCTTGCCGAACGCGCCGACCATCAACAGCAGCGCGATCAGCTGGACATTGAACGGGATCTGAGCGAAGTCGCCCGCCAGCGCGAGGTCTTTGTAGTGGAGCAGCCGCTCGTTGGCGAACAGCTCGCCGTACTCAAGCGTGCCGAACTGCACGAAGATGAGCATGATTCCAAGCGCCAGCCCGAGGTCGCCGATGCGGTTGACGATGAACGCCTTCTTCGCCGCCGCCACCGCGCTGGGTTTCTTGTAAAAATACCCAATCAAAAGGTATGAGCAGAACCCGACGCCCTCCCAGCCCAGGTACATCAGCAGCAGGTTGTCAGCCATCACCAGGCACGACATCGAAAACACGAACAGGCTGAACCCCGCGAAGAACCGGCAATACCCGAGCCCGACGTCGTGCTCCATGTACTCGACGGCATACAGCGCGATCAGCGCCCCGAGCCCCGTGACGAACAGCATCCACAGGACCGTCAGCGAGTCGATGTGAAACGCGAAGTTCGCGATCAGCGCCCGCCCCGGCCCGTCGCCCCAGGAGAGATTGATCCATTCCCACGCATGGACGTTGAGCGTCCGCCCGTCGAGGCTCAGCCACGTCGCCAGGATGAGCCCGAACGCCACCGCCAGCGACGCCACCGTCCCCCACGCCGGCAGCTTGCTCGTGCGAAGCCTCGGCACGAGGGCGCAGATAAGGCAGATCACCACGCCGACGAGGGGCAGGAACGGCGCCAGCGCCATCCACGTCGGCCCGGGCTCGACCGTCGCCAGATGCCCGCCCCCGTGCTGCGCACCGACCACCACCGTCTCGCCGATCGTCTGGATAACCCGCTCAATTCCGCTCAAACCAGCCCCTGTCTCAATGGCCCATTGCCGATTGCCTATTGCCTATTGCCTTGCCTTCTGCCTTCTGCCTCCCCAAGAGCCCGCGCTCGCGCTTGGGCCTCCTTCCCCCGTGCTCTTCGTCGCCTTTCCTGATCCCTGATGCCTTCTCCCTTATGCCTTCCCCCTCACCCCCTCATCTCCGACCACCCTTCCGCGTCCAGCGACTCGCTGCGCCGGAACAGCAATACGACCAGCGCCAGCGCCATGGCCGCCTCCGCCGCCGCCACCGTCAAGACGAAGATCACGAACGTCTGCCCGTCCATGTTCAGGTGGTATCGGCTGAACGCGACCAGCGCGATGCCGGCCGCCTGGAACATCAGCTCCGTGCACAGGAACATGATGATCAGGTTCCGCCTCGTGAGGAACCCGATCACGCCGATCGCGAACATCACCACCGACACGAACAGGTAGTGCGCCAGCACCCCCGACCCCATGGCCGCGGGCAGCGCCGACTGCGCCAGCAATGCCGTCACAGCCCACCCCCCGTCCCGCGCCGAGCGATCTTCGCCGCCATAGCCGCCCGGTCCTCGTCGTCAGCCATCACCTTCCGCCGCGCCAGCACGATCGCGCCCAGCATCGCCATCAGCAGGATGATGCCGGCGATCTCGATCAGCCCCGGATAATCGCCCAGCAGGCTCATCCCGACGCGCTCGACGTTGCCGACGCCCAGGCCCGCCGGCAGCTCCACCACCTCGCGCCCCCCCGCCGCGGTCGAGATCGTCACCGTCCCCGCAGCCGGGTCCAGCAGCATCCGTCCCGCGTCGTCGGTCGCGACACTCGCGCCCGGCGGCAATGCGCCGGCGCGCCGCATCGCACGCTCGACCTTCCCGGGCAGCTCGACCAGCAGCCCCGGCTCGATCGACTGCCCGCTCGGCGCCGGCAGCGACGTGAGCCCCGTGAACAGCATCGACGTCAGCACCGCCAGCAGCACGAACCCCGCCAGCGTCGCCGCGATCGGCTCGCGGCTGGTCGTGTCGTAGTCCTGCAGCGATTCGTTCTGCTCCAGCGTCGGCGACTGCGTGGCCATCATGATCACGAACAGGTACGTGATCAGGATCGCCCCCGCGTACACGATGATCAGCGCGAACGCCATGAACTCAGCCGCCAGGATCAGGTACAGCCCGGCCGACGAGATGATGGTCATGATAAAAAAAAGCGCCGCGTAGACCGGCCTTGGGTGCGTGATCATGCGCAGGCTCGCGCCCAGCGCGATCACGGAGAAGACATAAAAGAACGGGTTGGGCAGCCCCTCGCCGCTCCTGGACGTGTGGAGGCTCAGCAAGAGGATCACCAGCCCGCCCGCCGACGCCGCGATCACCGCCCCGATCGCCTGCGGATTCACGCCGCGCCTCGGCAGCGACAGCCCGACCCCAATCGCACCCAGCGCCACCGCCACATACAGAATGACCGGATGGATGACTTCCAAAGTTGCGAATCCACCGGCCGGAAGTCGAACCCGACCGGGCGTCGATCGTCCAGAACTCTCCGGCGCGACAACCGCGGCTCGGGGCGAGAGGATAGATCCAACCCGCCGCACCATCCACCGATCGACCGTCCCATTCGCCCATGCCGGGTACGATCCGCCAGTGCCCAGCAACACTCGCACCAAGCTGCCCAACGCCCTGACACTCTCGCGTGTCGCGCTGGCCGCGGCCTTCTTTGCTGTGCTTTCGCTGCGAACGGGGCTTCACGCCCGCTCGGGCCCGCCGGACCTGTGGCTGATCGCCGCCGCCGTCATCTTCATCCTCGCCGCCCTGACCGACGTCCTGGACGGCCATCTGGCGCGCCGATGGGGCGTCGTCTCGACCTTCGGCCGCATCATGGATCCCTTCGCCGACAAGGTGCTCGTGCTCGGCGCGTTCGTCTACCTCGCAGGCCCGGGATTCCTCGAAACCGTGCAGATTGACGGCCGAGACGTTCGGCTCCAGGTCTCGGGCGTCGCCGCATGGATGGCCGTCGCCGTCATCGCACGCGAGCTGCTCGTCACCTCGATCCGCGCCGTCTTCGAGAGCCGGGGCATCGATTTCTCCGCCGGCTGGGCCGGAAAGTTCAAGATGATCCTCCAGTCACTCGCCATCCCGCTGATCCTGCTCATCCTCGCCCTGACCGAGCCGACCCAAGGCACACTCTGGCGACCGCTCATCGACAGCCTGGTCTGGCTGACGGTGCTCGTAACCCTCTGGTCCGGCGTCCCTTACATCAGACGCGCCGCCGCCGGACTCCAATCCGCATGAACTCGCCCGCCACACTGGGACCGCTCGGCTCGGCGCTCGTCACCACCTTCGGGCTCGGTCATCTTCGGCCCGCCTCGGGCACATGGGGATCGCTCCCGCCGGTGATCCTCGCCGCCGCCCTCATCGCACTCGGCCGGGGACCGGCCGGCTCGCCGATC
This sequence comes from Planctomycetota bacterium, assembly GCA_022563015.1. GTDB lineage: Bacteria > Planctomycetota > Phycisphaerae > Phycisphaerales > UBA1924 > JADFGU01. The sequence goes on along the minus strand of JADFOF010000104.1, from coordinate 623 downwards.
GTGTTCAACGGCACGCTCCTCGCGGTCCTGATCATCTTCACACTGGCGTGTGCCGCGTGGGGGAACCAGGCCGAGGCCCGCTTCGGCAAGAAAGACCCCAGCCAGGTCGTCGCCGACGAGACCGCAGGCCAGTGCATCCCGCTGCTGTTCCTGCCCGCCGACTCGGTCGCCACATGGCCCAATGCCGCGATCACACTCGCGCTGGCGTTCCTGGCCTTTCGAGCCTTCGACATCCTCAAGCTCTGGCCCGCGCACCAGATCCAGCGCCTGTCCGGCGGCTGGGGCATCGTGCTGGACGATCTCGTCGCCGGCCTCCAGACCATGATCCTCATCCAGATCCTCGCCCGCACACTTTTCTGAATCGCATTCCGAACCGACTCCGAGCCCACCGCGGCAGCGGTGCGGTCGCTCGCCAAGAATGCGCCCGTCCGTCACCGACCACCCCACGCCCGTAGGCGCGCTGCAACCGGAGCGTCGCCCCATCCCTCCGCCACTCTGTCACCTCGTCACTCAGCCACTTCGTCACTTCCGCGCGCTACGGGCAGCCTGCGACGAACGCGTTCTGGAAGCAGAGGAAATCGAAGATGTCGCACGTCGGGTCGGGATCGCAGTCGCAGGCGTAG
>JADFOF010000103.1 GCA_022563015.1 Planctomycetota bacterium | reverse complement strand
TCACACCCCCTCCTTCAGAGCCCCCTGCGCCAGCAGGGGGTCCCCAACCCCGCCCCTGCAGACAACTTCGTCGGCCCGGTCGCCGCCGCACCCTTCGGCAGCCCCAGCATCCTCCCCATCTCCTGGATCTACATCGCCCTCATGGGCGCCCAGGGTCTGACCAGGGCCACCAAGGTCGCCATCCTCAGCGCCAACTACATGGCCACACGCCTCGAAGCGCACTACGACGTGCTCTACACCGGGCAGGGCGGCCGCGTCGCGCACGAGTTCATCATCGACTGCCGCGACTTCGAGAAGTCCGCCGGCGTCAAAATCGACGACATCGCCAAGCGCCTGATCGACTACGGCTTCCACGCCCCGACCATGAGCTTCCCCGTGCCCGGCACGCTGATGATCGAACCCACCGAGAGCGAATCCAAGGCCGAGCTCGACCGCTACTGCGACGCGCTCATCGCCATCCGCGCCGAGATCGCGAAGATCGAGCGCAGCGAATGGCCAAGGGACGACAACCCGCTCAAGCACGCCCCGCACACCATCGCCGCCATCGGCGCCGACGAGTGGACGCACCCCTACACGCGCGACCAGGCCGCGTACCCGCTGCCCTGGCTGCGCGACAACAAGTTCTGGTCCCCCGTCGGCCGCGTCGACAATCCCTACGGCGACCGGAACCTCGTGTGCGTGTGCGTTGATGATGCGGCCCGGTAGCTTCGCGTCGCGCTACCGGCTGAGCGCGTCGATCTGTCGCAGCACGTATCTTGGCGCCCGCACAATGAGTTGCTGGTTCCAGACCCGCATCATCGCGCCCTCGCCGCCGTTGCGTACCCATTGCAAGGGCTCGACGAACATCGCGACGAGTTCGGCGATCTCTTCGGCGCCGGCGCGCGAAAGCTCCGTCTTGGGCTCGTCGCCCGGGTCACTGAACGGCGGCTGAGACGAGCCCCCGCCCTGCTGCATCGCCGCCTGCAGGTCGATCGTCGGCACATCGACGAACTGAGGGATTTCGAAGACCAGATCGTGCAGGTCATAGAAAACGATCTCGGTTCGCTGGTTGAGGCGCGACTTGGGGCCGATCTGCACGCGCCCGTCCCGGCCGATCTGCCACGCGGCCCGGCTAAAGTCGTCCCCGATCTGCTCGAGCAGCCGTTCCAGCACTTCCTGCACCGGCCGCTCCGTCAGGTCGAGCGAGACGAGCGATTCCGGGTCCAGCCCCGCGTGCTGTCGGTCCGCCCACATGGGCTCGAACCGGATCGGCGTGATCGCTTCCAGATGCGCGAGCACGTCTTCGAGACGAGACTCGACCACACGCACCGTCACGGTCGAGGCGATCGCGATCCGTGCGCCGGCGCGATCGGTGACCGCCGCAACAGCACCGGTCGGCTCGGGCGAAACCGTCTGCGAGAATGTCGGCGCCGCCGGGATCATCAGCACCGTCATCGCGCCGCAGAGACTCATGAATCCACACCGATCGCGCAAGAACATCATGTCCGACTCCTTTCTTGAGAGGCCCCGGTGGAGGCGTCACCTGTTCATCGTGCCGCTGTCGCGGCGTGCCTGTGTAGTTAGACGCGGCCGACGCGCGCGGGTTCCGCGAAACGCGGCGGGGCGGGCGAAGGTCAGGATTGTGCGCACAAAAAAAGCCCCGCGTGATCGCGGGGCGTCGAGTCTCTGTCTGCGCCCGGTTCAGCCCCCGCCCGGGTCGTTGCTGCGCACGATCTGGCCGTTCACGACCGCGGTCACCGGCGACTGCGCGAACCCGTCGATCTTGCTGATCCCGGTGTCGAGGTCGAAGCTGACATATCGCCGGCCCTCGACGACTCGCGAGGACTGCAGCCCGGAGGGGAACCAGCTGTAGCCGTTGATCTGCCGGTGCACGAAGTCCGGGGCGTTGACGATCAGCGTGCCGTTCCACTGCCGGATCGAGGCGTTCTCGCCGCCGTTGTCGATCCACTGCTCGAACTCGACGAGTTCGGTGATGATGTCCAGGATCTCGTCGGCGCGTTCCTCAAGCGTGCGTTTGTCCTCGTCATCGTCGTCCTGGTCCTGATTGAAGGGGCTCTGCGAGCTGCCGCCACCGCCGCGGCCGGAACTCTGCTGCATCGCCTGCTGAAGATCGATCTCAGGAACGTACTCGTAGTCGGGCTGGTCCATGATCAGGTCGTAGATGTCGTAGAGCTGAATCCGGCGGTATCGGCCGAGGCGACTCTTGGGCCCGACCTGCATCGCGCCGTACTTGTTGAACTGCCACGTGTTGCCGTCGAAGTCGGACTGCACCTCGTCCAGGACGCGTTCGAGCAGCGTCAGCGCGGTGACGTTGGTCACGCTGACCGTGATGGTCTGCTCGGGGTCGAGCCCCTCGGCGTGGCGCTGGTCGATCCACATGATCTCAAACTTGGTGCCGGTGGACTCCTGGATGAACCGGAGCACGTCTTCCACCCGCTCATCCTCGAGATCCATGGTCATGCGCTGACTCAGCCGGATGAGCGAGTCGCGGGCCGGGTTTCCCGTGCTGACGCGGTAGGGCGCGGGCGGGGCGGGATCGGCGTCCACCTGGGCGAACGCTGTGCCGCTGAAGCCCATCGCAAGCCCCGCCGTCAACATCACGGCCATTCCTTTGATTCCACGACGTGTCTGCATGACCAACTCCTTGTGCCTCTTGCGACCGGCCGCTGCGACGGTCGATCCCGGTGCTCGCCGGCCTTTCCCGGCACCCAGCCGCATATTCTATGACGCATGATATCGACGCCGGTTCCACGGGCAATCGGGCCGGGCGTACCGATCATATACCGTACAATAATGCCCGCGTTCGCCACTACCTGTCGCTGTGCGGGCAGGCGAAAGACATGCGCCGGTCTGAGGCCGACAGCGTGGGCCAATACGCCGAATCGGACCAAAGTGAGCCCTCCGACCCGCCGATGACTCCCTCGGTTTCGCCCGAGGCACCCCGTCGCCGCGGGCTGCCCACCGTTGGTTTTTCAGATCGGCCCGGCTCGGAATCAGGTTCCGCCCACCGGGTCGGTCAGAGATGATCCTGTTGACAAGGAGTTTGACCATGATGTTCACGAGTCCCGCACCGTTCACCGGCTCGTTCGCGTGCCCGTTCCCGAGCAGCAGCCACCAGCCCAATCCCTGGTACGGATCCAGCTTCAATCCGGTCGGCTCGAACTGGCCGGGCTTCTCGCCCAGTTTCGGATCGTTCCCCGGCGGGTCGAACTCTAACACCTGGAACAATTCCGGTCCGTTCTCCGCGTCGCCTTGGTCGCAGGGTTCGACCTTCAACCCGGCCGCTTTCAACGGGCCTGTGGGCGGGCACCCCGGCATCACGAATCCCGCATGGTTCGGCGTCCCGAGCACCCCGTGGTTCGGCACCCAGCCGAATTGGAACAACAACAGCTGGTCGGGCGCCGGGTCGTGGGTCGGCACGCCCAGCTTCAATCAGCCCTGGTTCGGCACGCCCAACTTCAACTATCCTGGTTTCGGCACGCCGAACTTCAATCAGCCGTTCGGCTTCAGCCACTCCACCCCGTGGTTTGGCACAAGCTTCGGCGCGCCGTTCGGCTGGCCGAGCCCGTTCAACTGGACGAACCATCAGCCGCAGGTGAATTGGCCTCAGTCGGGCACGTCCGGCCCCGGCCCGGCCAACACCGGATTCTCGAACCCCGCGTCGTATTCCAGTCAGCCGACCCCGAATCAGGGCCCCGGCGTGAACTGCGAAGCCGCCTGACCCGGCCGATCCACTTTTACACGAACACGGGCGACCCCGACGGGGTCGCCCTTTTTCATTGCAGCACGCGATCGCAAAGCCACCTCGGAGACTCGAACTCCGGACCTGAGCTTTACGAAAGCTCCGCTCTACCAACTGAGCTAAGGTGGCCACGCCCGACCGGCGTCGGGTCGAAGTATCGACCGCATCACGGCGGAAGTCCACCGGCCGGCTCGGCCGACTCGACACGCAGCCGAGCGCCCGAGGATCGCAGCAGTTCGAGCTGTCGGCGGCCCAGTCTGGTTCGCAGCGTGACCTCCCGTCCCGAATACGTCCGCTCCAGCACCTGGCCGCGATTCTCGATGGTGTGGATCGTCCGCGAGTCGGACAGCGGCACGGTGATGCGGAACTCCTCCTCGCTGCCGATCACCGCCGAACGCACGCGCTCGAGCAGCTCGGCGGCCCCGATCTTCGGCAGCCGCTCGCCATTGGGCAGCGACGAGATCACGATCGCTCCCGGCGCCCGCTGCCCCCAGATCAGCAGCTCGTGGTTGTCGCTGAGCAGGTCGGCCTTGTTCAGCAGCACGATCCGCTCGGGCGCCGTCCACCCGTCCGGCTCGGCGCGCGCCACTTCCTTGAACAGATCGTCCAGTGTCCGCTGCACCGTCTGGAAGTGAAGCTCCGCCGCCGGGTCGGCCACGTCCAGCACGATCAGCAGCAGGTCGGCGTGGGTCGCCTCCTCCAGCGTGGCCTTGAACGAGGCGATCAGATTGTGCGGCAGGTCGCGCACGAATCCGACGGTGTCCGAGAGCATGACCGAGAGCCCGGCCCCGAGATCCCACTGCCGCGTGCGGGAGATCAAGGTCGCGAAGAGGCGATCGTCGGCGTAGGCGCCCCCGGCGGTAAGCGTGTTGAACAGCGTGCTCTTGCCCGCGTTGGTGTACCCGACCAGCCCCACCGTGGTGTGGTCGCGATTGCGATTGCGGACCTCGCGGCTTTTGCGGGTCTGGATCTCGGCCAGCTCACGCCGCAAGTTGCGCAGTTTCGCGCGCACGAGTCGGCGGTCGATTTCGAGCTGCTGTTCGCCCGGGCCCCGCGTGCCGATCCCCACCGGCGCACCGCCCGCGATCCGCTCCAGGTGCGACCACATCGCGCGAAGCCTCGGGTAGGTGTACTCGAGCTGGGCCAGCTCGACCTGCAGCTTGGCCTCGTGCGAGGTGGCCCTGGCGGCGAAGATGTCCAGGATCAGCTCGGACCGGTCCACGATCTTGCGCCCGACGACCTTCTCGATGTTGCCCAGCTGCGCCGGCGAGAGCTCGTGATCGAAGATGACCAGGCTCGCGTCCAGCTGCTCGCACAGATCCCGCAATTGCTCGACCTTGCCCTTGCCCATGTACGTTCCGGCCTGGGGGCGCTCACGCTGCTGGTCGATGGTGCCGACGACCATGGCCCCGGCCTGCTCGGCCAGCGCCGCGAGTTCGCCGAAGGGGTCGGCCTGGTCGTACGCCGCCCCGGGCAGACGGACAGCCGCGAGCACCGCCCGCTCAGACTGCACCCTGATGGTGGTTCGGCTGGTGTCCACGAGACATTCCTTCAGCCCGTCGCGGGCGGGCAACTCTAGGTGGACGACGCCGAACAAGAGTGGGGCTCTGCCGCACGAGTCGCTGTCCGCGTCCACCTAGGATTGCCACGTCTGAAGTTTCTCAGGAGACGGCTGTGCACAAGAACCGGATCTGGTTTCAGCTGGCGCTCATCGTGATCCTCGCGGTGGCGGTGGTGGGGTCGACGCTGGCGATCAATCGCTCGTACGGGGTCGGGGCGTTTCTTGGTCCCATCGGCGGCACGCACCGCATCGTCATGCAGCGATTCATCACCAGGCCCGACGAGCAGGCGTTGCAGCGGGCCGCCATCCAGGGCATGCTCGACGCGCTGGACGACCCCTATACCTTCTACGTTCCACCGGCCGACACGGACGAGTTCGAGAAGGAGATGACGGGCGAGTACGTCGGGATCGGCGTCGCGGTGGCGATGCGCGACGGGTGGCTGACCGTCATCACGCCCCTGGACGGCTCGCCCGCGATCGCGGCCGGCGTGCGCGCGGGCGACCGCATCGTCGAGATCGAGGGCGTCTCGACCGCGGACAAGACGCCCGACGAGTGCGTCGAGATGCTCATGGGCGAGGCCGGGGTGCCCGTCCGGATCACCGTCGAACGCGGCGGCACGCGCATCGCCGTGACCATCGTCCGCGAGCGCATCGTCACCCAGACGGTCCGCGGGTTCCACCGCGCCGACGACGGGCGCTGGCGGCACGTGATCGACGCGGACCGGCGCATCGCCTACATCCGCGTCTCGCAGTTCAACCAGACCACCGCCGACGAGTTCAAGGGCGTGATCGAGGGGCTCGGGGCCGAGGAGCCCGGTCGGCTCGGCGCGCTCATCATCGACCTGCGCGGCAACCCCGGCGGGCTGATGTCCGCGAGCATCGCGATGGCGGATCTGTTCCTCAGCGAGGGCATCATCGTCTCCACGCGCGGGCGGGCGCTCGATGCTGAGACCATCCTCGCCCATCGCGAGGGCACGCTGGGAGATTTCCCCGTCGTGGTGATGATCGACGGGCAGAGCGCGTCGGCGTCGGAGATCTTCGCCGGCGCCCTGGCCGACAACGACCGTGCCGTCATCCTCGGCGAGCGGAGCTTCGGCAAGGCGAGCATCCAGCAGGTCTATACGCTCTCGCGCACGAATGCGGAACTGAAGATCACCGAGGGCCGCTACCAATTGCCCTCCGGAAGAAGCCCGCACCGCGAGCCGGGCTCGACGGAGTGGGGCGTGGACCCGTCGCCCGGGTTCTTCGTCCCGATGTCCGGCCAGGAGTGGCTGGATGCGATGACCACGCAGCAGGACCAGGAGGTGATCCGCACCGGGACCGAAGACGCGATCGACTGGTCCGACACCGAGGTTGCTCTGGCCGCGCTGGGCGATCGGCAACTCACCGCGGCGGTCGGCGCACTGCGGACGCGCATCGACACCGGGCTGTGGGTGCCCGTCGGCGCGGACGCGCCCTCGGGCGAGCTGCTGATCGCCGAGGATCTCGAACGACTGGACCGCTCCCGGCAGGCGCTGCTCCGCGATCTGGCGATGCTCGAGCGGAGCGCTCGGCGGCATGAGTCGGCCGGGATCGCGCTGGACGAGCCGATCGATCTCTGGCCCGACGACACGGATCTTGCGGGTGGTCGGCTCGAGGTGTTCGACGCGCGGGGCAATCGGATCGCCGAACTTGTGATCACTGGCGACGACCTCGAGCGATGGCTCCAGGCGTCGGGCGTCGAGCCGACCGAGGCGGAGGGGAGCGATGACGGCTGACGCGGCGTGTCCGTCGCTGATCCTGGGCATCGAATCGTCGTGCGACGAGACCGCCGCAGCCGTTGTCGAGCACGGACGGCGCGTGCGCTCCAACGTCATCGCGTCGCAGCACAAGCTGCACGAGGAGTACGGCGGTGTGGTGCCGGAGATCGCAAGCCGGGCCCACGCCGAACGCATCCTGCCCGTCATCCGCCGTGCGGTTTTACAGGCCGGCGTCGCGCTGGATGACATCGAGGCGGTGGCGGTGGGCAACCGCCCGGGGCTGATCGGCTCATTGCTGGTCGGCGTATCGGCGGGCAAGGCGCTGGCGTGGGCGCTGGGCGTGCCGATCATCGGCGTCGATCACGTCCACGCGCACCTCCACGCGGGTGTGCTCGACGCGCCGCCGGCGGAGTTCCCGGCGCTTGGTCTAGTCGTCAGCGGCGGGCACACGTCGATGTACCGCTGCGAGTCCGCCGTCAGTCTCACACGCCTCGGCTCGACCATCGACGACGCGGTCGGCGAGGCGTTCGACAAGGTGGCGACGATCCTCGGCCTGCCGTACCCGGGCGGGCCCAGCCTGGATCGGCTGGCGCAGGAGCCCGGCGCCGACGATCGCGCCCACACGTTCCCGATCAGTCGGCTGTCGCGCGACTCGCTCGACTTTTCGTTCTCCGGGCTCAAGACCGCGGTGCTGTACGCGGTTCGCGGCGTGCCGGCGCGCGGCGGCGTGTTCGAGCGCGACGCGGCCGACCTGACCGATTCTCAACGACGCGACATCGCCGCCGGCTTCCAGCGCGCCGCCATCGAGGCTGTCATGCTCAAGCTCGCACGGGCCGCGGACCGCGGCCAGTACAGCACGCTGCTCGTGGGCGGGGGCGTGACGGCTAACTCGCTGCTGCGCACGCGCGTGCGGACGTTCGCCGATGAGCGCGGGCTTGCGCTGCGATTGCCCGCGATCGAATACTGCCTGGACAACGCGGCGATGATCGCCGGGCTCGGGTATGAGTTGCTTCTGGCCGGGCGCCGCGACGACCTCACGCTCACCGCCACCCCGACCACCGCCTGTTGATCCTGTGATTCAACGCTTGAGACCGTCTTTGAGAACAGGGATTCCGTGATTGCGACACGCCATTCCATACTCACCCTCGGCGGGGCGAACAACGTCCCGCCCCGAGCTGCGCCATGAACCCTGCCCGATCGCACCATCCTGCTGCGCTGGACGACGAGGAACTGCTGACGCCGCTGCACGCCGTGCACGAGTGGGTCGAGTCCCTGGTCGAGGACGTGCGTGATGTCGGCCGCGGCAGCCTGCGCGCAGCGGGCCAAATGGACTCAGCTGTGAGTCGACCGACCGCCGATCAGCTGGCCGCTCTGGCGCGCTCGGCAGAGGACCTCGAACGACTGGTCGAGATCGCCAACGAGCTCCTCGAAATGCAAATCCCGGAGCTGGCCGCGACCCTCGATGCCCACGACGTGCCGTGGACGCGGGGGCGTCCACTGCGTTGATCGCAGGGTCCTGCGAGTCCAGCTGAGGGCGCGCTGAGTCATGCGCGCTGCGCTCAGTCCGTGCTGAGTTCCGCTTCGGCGAATTCGCGGCGTAGCTGCAGTACGATGGCATCCGGATCGACGATCAGAGTTCCGGGTTCGAAGTCGGTGAGAATTTCTACGGTCGTCGACTCCCCGGCGGCCAGCGTGATCGCAGTGCGGGACTCGCGGTAGGGCTCGGGAACCGTGTCGGCATCAGTTTCCTCGCCCAACTCGGGGAAGCGCACGCCCCGAATCGCCACGAGTTCGAGCGGCATGGTGCCGGTGCCGACGTTCTCTATCGTGGCGGTGACGCG
>JADFOF010000102.1 GCA_022563015.1 Planctomycetota bacterium | reverse complement strand
GAGTCTATTGAGTGCATCTGTTCTACCAAGTCCTTGTGACACTTGATCTTCAGGACTGATTCGATTGAGGTTGTTCTTCAAAGATCTAGCTAGTCTCTGTCTCTGTGAATCTGAAGCAGCAATTATTCCAATGCCTCTTCCAGATAGTTGAAGATTGAGTAAGGCTCTATTCTTTTGACCTTGCTTGCCAATACCTAAGAACCCTCCCTTCGCTCTCAGAGTTATTTGACTCACCGCCTCCCGGTCGATACGTGCTAGCTGCGCACCCGTCAGTAGAGCACCCCCAGTCAAGCTCCTCTCAAATCTTGCTCGCTGAGAGGCTGCTTGTAAGCCTACCTGTCCAAGCTCTCTATCTGCTTTCAACTTAGCTAAGACATTGATGAAGTCTTGCTCTCTAGGCGATCTAGTAAAACCGAGCAGTGAATTTCGTCTAGTAAGAGCATCAGCAAACTCAGTGGGTTGTAATCCTGAAGGATCAACCTCCTCACCAAACTCAGGAAACTCAGCAAAGTCTGCAATGTTCCCCTCTAACCCCTGAAGAGATTCTTTAGGTGTTCCCACTACTGGATCATCTGCAAAGAGAGCTGGACTTCCACTTTGCTCTAAGGTAGGCCCTACAAATCCTCCCTGCTTCGCTACTTGAGTTGCCTCTTCCTCTGCCTGTCCTAGCTTGACTCTAACAGTCTCAGCAATCTTGGTAGCAGTCTCTGTCTTCTGTGCAGCGATCTCTGTAGCTAGATGTCCTTGGTCTGCTTTAGACTCAGCGAGTTCAGCTTCAGCTTGAGCTTTGCGTATCTGATCTTCTGACTCAGGCGTAGGACCAGCAGGAGTTCCTTTCCCTTTGAGTCCCTTCTCTCTTTGCGTGCCTCTAAATACCAGACGCTCATCCTCATTGATCCTTTTTTCTAACTCCCTGATTGTAGGAATCTTCTTTAGTGCAGCACGCACTTCCTTATCAGTCAGACCAAACAGATTAGAAGTCTTCTTCTTTGGTGGAGCAACTATACGCCTCTTCGTTTGTTCAACTCTCTTCTGGCTAAGACTCTCAAAGAACTTCTTCCCTGCTTCAAGTTGCTTCTTGGTAAGTCGAAACCCAAAGGCTTCCTTACGTTTCTGCTTCTCTTCTGAGGTTGCTTGAACTACCATAATTATCCCCCAGTAATCCCCTCTCTGATACCACTTCCACCACCAGAAGCACTAACGGCACTAATAAACCTATCAACCTCTCGTGGTCTCTGTTGAGTGGGTTGGAACTGAGCAGCAGAACCCGCACCAGAAGCTATGATTGCACGAAGAAGATCAAAAGTTGCATCTGTTCTTCGATTCAAAGTGCCAGCAGCGCCTGCTGCTTGAGATGAAGCTGGAATGAGGGCACCAAGTTCAAACTGTAGTGCTTGTCCTCTTGCTCCTGCAATGGCAGCAGTCCTTGCACCTGAAGCTCCTGCAGCAGCGCGAGCAGCAAGAGCGCAAGCAGGAGCAGCACGGGCCAGAACGCGGACCACAGACCCACCCAGTCCATCGCGGCCTGTGCGGCATCAACCTGCGTGTAGACCTCGCGCGAGGTCGTGCGGAAGATGTTGTAATCCGGCGGCGCGTTGTCGTCGCCTGGCTTCGCGGCGACCTCGGTGTCATCGACCGGCCGATCCGAACTGAACAAAAGCTCGAACCCGCCCAGGCCGAGCGTCGGATCAAGATCGTTGAACGGCGAGTTCACCGCGTGCCCGAGCCGCCGGGGCTGTTCGAGCGTGCCGTCACGAATCCGCACGCGGAACAGGTCGAACCCGCCCGTTCCGCCCGGCCGATCCGACGCGAAGTACAGGAAGCTGGCGAACGGGTTGACGACCGGGGTGCCCTCGTTGTGCGGCGAGTTGAGGGCGTCGACGGGGGACGCCGGCCCGAATCCGTCCGCGCTCACCGTGCTCGCGTAGATGTCATAGGGTTGCTGCAGGTAATCGTCGCGCAGCGTTGCGGGCCAACCGTCGGCGAGGTCCGTCGTCCGCTCGCCACGCCGTGGGCGGTTCGAGGCGAAGTAGAGCGTGCCGCCGTCGGGCGATAGCGCCGGACCATAGTCGTTGAACGGCGTGTTCACCGCCGGGCCGAGGTTCTCCGCCTCGCCCCACGTGCCATCCGCCTGTCGCGAGATGCGCCAGAGATCGAACCCGCCGAAACCGCCCCTGCGATCGCTGTAGAACAGCAGCGTGGAGCCGTCGAACGACGGCGCCGGGCCGAGCTCGTCCGCCTCGGTGTTCACAGCGTCAATCGGCACGGGCTCGGTCCACCCGTCGGGCGTGCGCGTGCTGAGGTAGATGTCCGCGTCCTCATCGGGCCGGCCGCGCACGAAGAACAGAGACCGCCCGTCGCCGGACAGGCGTGGTTCGTACTCATCGTCGGCGGAGTTGACGGGGTGTCCCAGAGCCCGGGCCGGCTGCCACAGGATGTCGCGGACGGGCGCCGAGCGCGCAAGCGTGCGAATCGAGTCGCCGTCGCTGTAGTAGGTCGCGTCCTGGATCGCCCGGTAGCGCCACACCCACGCCGATCCGAGCAGCCCTGCGACCGTCAGAGCCGTGCCGAGTATGACGAGCAGCGTGCGTTTCATGGGCTGGGAGTTCCCGGCGGGGGCTCTCTATCGGGTGGGCACGGTGTCGAGGAACGGCTCCTGCAGGCCGGCGCCCTTGCACACGTCCAGGACATTGATGATGTTCGCATAGGGCGTGTTGCGGTCGCCCCGCACGGTGACTTTCTGATCCGGGTTCGCCGCGACCGCCTCGTGAATGAGCACGCGCAGGTCGTCGGTGGAGATCGTTCGCCCGGAAACGATGATCTCGCCGTCGGCGCCGACGTTGATGATGATCTCCCGGAGCGAGATGCTGATCGGTCCGGCCGAGACGGCCTCGGGCAGCGCGATCTGCATCTCGCGCTCAGTCTGGTGGAACGTCGTGGAGACCAGAAAGAAGATCAGCAGCAGGAAGACCATGTCGATGATGGGCGTCATCTCGAGTGTCGGCGAGGCGGGTGCGGACTTGTTCTTCAAGAGCATCGGGCGGATCCTCAGTCGGCCACGGTCGACTTCACGCCGCCGGGCGAGAGCGCCAAAGAGCCGTTCTCCGTGGATGAAACGCCGCCCACGCGGGCGCCCGCCGCATCGCGATCGAAATGCGACTCGACGAAATCGATGATGAGCACATCCATCTCCGACACGCGATGGTCGATGATGGACGCGATCAGGTTGTAGAAGATCAGGGCCGGGATGGCCACCACCAGGCCGGCCGCGGTCGTGATCATGGCTTCGTAGATCCCCGTCGCCAGCAATTCGGTCTTGCCCAGCGCGTCGGCCGAAGCCGCCACCGTCTGGAACGCCTTGATCATCCCGAAGATCGTCCCCACCAGTCCCAGCAGCGGTGAGACCGACGCGATCACCGACAGCACACGCAGGTACTTGCGCAGCTTGAACTGCTCGCGCTCGCCCGCCTCGGCGATGCGATTCTCGACCAGCTCGAGCGGCAAGCCTCGGCGGGACAGGCCCGCGGCACAGATGTTCGCCAGCGCGCTGCCGTCCGTTTCGCACAGCTTGAGCGCCTTATTCGGATCGTCGGGAGATTCCTCGATGACGCGCCCCAGACGCTTCAGGAAGCCCGGAGGAATGACGCGCTTCTTGCGCAGCACGATCAGACGCTCCGCCACCACCGCCAGCGCGACCAGCGAGCACAAGCCGATCGGAATCATGATGATCCCGCCCTTGCGGATGAAATCCCAGATGGACTGCACCTGCACAGCGTCGGACACGACCGCGCCGGGCTGGGTCGCCTCGGCCTGGAGCAGCATCGGGACCATCCAGGCCAGCCAATCACTCATCATCAGGCTATGCACCGAGCTGCTCCTTGTTGGTCATTCACGGCCGGCCCGGGCGCGTCCGGTTGGTCGCGGCGGCCAGGCGCTGCGAGGCGAGGTGCGCCCATTCCGAATCCCCGAACCGCTCCACGACCTGCTGGAACTGGTTCCTGGCCTCACCCATCCTGCCCATGGCCTCAAAGCATCGGCCGGCCTCGTACAGCGCCGCGGCGCTCCACTCCGGGTACGCGTACAGAATGTCAACCCGCAGCAGTGCGGTCGCAGCCTCGTCGTATCGTTTCATGGCGAAGAGACACTCGCCGATCTGGAACTGGGCGCGGGCGGCGGTGGGGCCCTTGTGCCGATTCACCACCTCGCGATACACCGCGATCGCTTCGTCGTGCCGACCCAGGTTCTCGATCGCGTACCCGAGCCCGAACCTGGCCTGGAACCACAGCTCGCTGTCCCCGAAGCGCTCGAGATAACGCCCGAAAAGCTCCCGGCTCTTCTCCCAGTGCTGCAGCGCGACGTGGGACTCTCCCAGCCTCAGCAGGCTCGCCGGATACGTCGGGTCGTTCTCGAAGTTGTCGACCACGCGCTGCAGGTGCGCCGCCGCGCGTGAATAGCGCCCGACCTTGAAGTTCGACTCGCCGCAGATCAGGCTGGCCGACGCGAGCAGGTCGCTGCGCTCAAAGTCATGGATGAACTGATCGAGGTGCGCGGCGGCCTGCAGGTACGCGCCGGATCGGTACGCGCACACGCCAAGCCGATACAGCGACTGCTCGTCGATCTCGTCGGGCAGGATCACCGCCGTGTCGTCTACCAGGGCGCGCACCTCGTGCAGGTGCGCAGCTGCGCGGGAGTAGTCCTCGGCGCCCATCTCGATCGCGGCCTGGTCCAGCAACCCGTACGCCCTGATTGAAGGATCGGGGTCGCGATCGAGCAGCGCCGCGTAGGCCGACGACGCCTCCTCCGTCCGCCCGAGCTGCTTGAGGCACCACGCCTTCTCGTAGGCCACCGTGTCCATGAGCGCCGCCGAGACCAGCGCCGCCGACTCGACCTGCACGAGTTCCTCCAGCGCGTTCTCGATCCGACCGACTCGTGCGAGCGCCACGGCTCGCCTGGCCCGGGCGGTCGGTGCGCGGCCGTGCTCGGCGTAATCGTCCACGACCTGCGTGTATAGCGCGATCGCGTCGTCGAGACGCCCGGACGACGTCAAGGCCTGCGCGCGCTGGAAGACTGCCTCGGCGATGATGTCGTCGTCGAACGCCGCCTCCTCGACGCGACCGTACAGCTCTTCCGCACGCGCGTAGTCCTCGCGTTGCATCGCGATTGCCGCCAGGTGATTCAGCGCGTGAGGGGCAAAGCGGGAATCGTCGCTCTCATCGAGAACACGCGTGAACGTGGCCTCGGCGTCGTCGGTTCGGCCCAGGGCGGCGTACGACTGACCCATCTCGAACTCAGCCTGCAACCTGTGCGGGCTCTGCGCATGCTTGTCGAGCAGGCGCTGAAACCCGGCGATCGCCTCGGTGTGCTGCCCCTGTCGCTGCAACGCCAGCCCCAGCTTCAACCGCGCGTCATCCGCTCCGGACTGGTCCGTGCCGAAGCTCAGGTACGCGGCCAGCCACCACTGGGCCCCCGGCCAATCCCCCCGGGCGAACACGCCATCGCCAAGCGCCAAGAGCGCTGGCCGAAACTCCGAATTCATGTACTGTCCGGACACGGCGTCGGCGAGCAATGCCTCCGCCTCGTCGAACCGATCCAGCCGATACAGCGACATCCCGAGCCGATACCGCGCTCGATTGATCTGCTTGTCGTCGGCGTGCTGTACGATGAAGGCGCGGTAAGCGGCCTCGGCCGCACCGTACGCGCCGGCCAGATACTCATTCTCCGCGACGAGAAACGCAACAACGGGGGCCAGCGCGTGTGACGAGTATTGGCCAGCGAAACGCTCGCACAGCTCGCGGGCAAGGTCGTAGTCGCTCTCCTGGTGAGCGATCAAGGCCCGCAGGTACAAGGCGGGACCGGCCTGCTCGTGCTCAGGATAGTTCGAGGCAAAGGTCTCGAGGACTTCTGCGGACCCCTCCGCGTTCGCGGCGCGATGCAGCGACACCGCCCGGTCGTACAACATCAGCGGCATCCACTCGCTCTTGGGATACTGCCGGATTGCCTTGCGCAGCGCCTCGGCCGCCTCGTCGTACTGCCCAAGCCGAAGCATGGACTTCCCCGACCAGTACGCCGCATCATCGGCGAGATCCTCGGGCGCCACGGCCCGGAAAGATGCCAGCGCTTCGAGCGCGCGCTCGAAGTCGCCCTGGTCAAACCAGACGCGCCCGCGCTGCAGGCTGGCCGCCGCAATCGACGCCGACTCCGGGTAACGCTCGAGCAGACGATCAAGAACGTCGCCCGCCTCGTCGCCTCGTCCCTGCCGGTGCAGGATCTGCGCCTGCCCGAGCAGCGCGCCGGGCACGAAGCGCTCTACGTTCTGTTCGATGACGGCCTGATACTGGCGCAGCGCGCGCTGAATCGACCCCGACCTGTGCTGACACTGTGCGAGCAGCAGCGCCGCGTGCTCGGCGAACTGCCCGTTCGGATAGTCGCTGAGCATCGCCTCGAAGCGGTCCGCCGCCGGCGCGTACTGCTCCTGCGACATCTGCGAGAGCCCGGCGAACAATTCGGCCCGCTCACGGTACGGGGATTTCGGCCAGCGCTCGGCCAGCACGGCCGCTGCCTCGACCGCGCGATCGAACCCCTCCTGGCGATATCGCGATTCGACGAGCGTGGCCGCCGCGTCATCCGCGTTGGGGTGATCCGGGTATGACGCGATCAACCCCTCGAATGCCGTGCCTGCCGTCTCATACTCGCCCTGCGCGAGCAAACTGTGGCCGCGAAGCAGCGCGACCTCCGGCGCGAATCGGAACGACTGCTCGTCCTGAATCGTGTCCAGCTCCACGAGCGCCTCGTCCAACCGCCCCAGCCGGTACAGGCACACCGACAGGCCGTACCGAGCGACGCGCGCCTTCTCGTGATCGCCGTGCGCTTCGAGGAACGACCGGTACTCCGGAATCGCCAGCTCGTACAGCCCCCGGTTCAAGAGCCCGTTTCCGGTCAGATACGCCCGCAGTTCGTCCGGCTCGGTCTGCGCGAACGCGACGCCAACCGGCCAGCACATCGCCACAGCGACGGCAAGCAGAATCCCGTTCATGGGCCGATGCCCCAGTGCTCGACGCATTCGATGTCTCCCTCCGACTCGGCCGCGATCAGTCGCGAACTCTCCCGCACCGGTCATTATACACGAAAGCCGTCCGACCCAGTTTCACGGGTCGGCCGGCGTGTTTCAACTCTGGTCGCTCCAGGCTGCGGAGCATCGCCCCAGCCTAACGCGACCGATCCAACCCGCGGATCCGCTGCTCAAGATCCTCCCCCTGACGCCTCAATTCGGCCGCCCGGTCCTCCAGATCGACGATTCTGGCCCTCAGTCGCGACAGGGTGTCATCGAGGGACTTGGCCTCCTCCGAAGCCGCTCTGGCGTCAGCTTCTTTACGATCCAGTAGTTCCTGAAGTAGTCCAGCCTCGCCCTCGGACCGGCCCACTCCCCGCTTACCGGACTTGCGAGCATCCTCCAGACGCCCCTGCAGGTTGAGGCGCAGTTTGACGGCCTCAATGCGGGCCTTGCCCAGCTGTTGCTCCAGCCGCGCTCTGTTGACGGTCAGCGACCGTGCGCGGCGCTCGAGATTGCTGCGCTCCACCTGTATCTTGTCACGCCCCTCGAGAATCGAGGCATATTGAGCCGCGATTTTTGCGGCCAGTTCGCCGGCGTTCACGCGGGCGCTCTCCGGCCGCGTGCCAACGCCCCGCGAGCGATCAGCCTGCGGCACGCCGCGACGCCCCGAGCCGCCCGGTTCCGCAGCCGATTCCGGCTCGATCATCCTGACGAACGCGCCGAAGATCTCATGCTGCCGTTTCGTGCCGTGAACAGTGATGCGGTCCTCATCCCGCTCGATCAGAACCGGCACGTCTTCACGGGCCATCAGCTCGGTCAGCGCCCGGAGTTTTCCCCGCGACAGCGTGTACGAGATCGCTGTGGTTTCGCTGTAGCCCGAGCGATTGGTCGCGCGGTACGGGGAACGATCCGGAGGCGCCGCACGCACGCCGGCTGCGGATACTCCCGGCTGCACGTTTCGCCCGCCAGGCGCCTGCCCGCGCGCCCCGGAAGCCTGTACCGCGGCTTCGACGGCCTGTACCCGTGCGATGGCCCCTAGCGATGTGAGGGCACGGTTTCGCAAGAGGGCATTCTGTGTGCTCAGGGCCAGCGCCGCGGCGACTTCTTTCCTCGCGCGCACCGCTGCCTCCACGGGCAAGGGGTGTCTGCCGCCGCTGCCGACCGCGTCGGCCCGCGGCGCCGCCTTCGCCCCAAGTTCGTGCAGGGCTTCTTCGAGCTGCTCGATGCGCCGCAGCAGTTCGCGCAGGTTTGGATTGTCGGGCTGATCCGCACCCGTCATGTGCATCTCGAACGACGTCGGCACCGCCTGTGTCGAGACAATGAGCTCTAACGGCGCTGGCGCGCCCAGAGCCGCCAGCAGGGGCACCGCGTCCGTCACCAAAAGGGGTGCAGCGATCAACGAGAGGGTTGGCGTCGGTGGCGCCTGCACATCCTGCGGCGTAACGACCGTCGGCTGAACCGGCGGGCACGCTGCGGCCTCTGCCCTTCCATCCGACGAGCACGCGAGTGTCGGCGTGATGAACATCCCGGCCACGGCCACACCCGCCGCCAGTATCACGCCCATCGTTGATAGCCCGGGCGATGTTCTTTGCGTCATTACCATTGTCAGTCTCCTTGAGAGTTGCCGCGCGCTGTGCGAGGCCATTGCCAGCCCGGGCGCCCGGGACATCCCGGGGCCGGATACATACGACTGTGCGACTACAAGCGTCTCGGCGTACACCCGCCGGCCGGCCGGGCGCAGCGACGTGACCCATGCATCGCACGCGAAATCAGCTTCCTCATCGATCCGTCGGCACGCCCACCACACCACCGGGTGCCACCAGTACACCAGGCTCACCGCCTGCGACAGCCACACCACGTAATGATCGCGCCGCTTCAAGTGCGCCAATTCGTGCATCAGCACAGCCCGGCGCCCGGCCGAATC
>JADFOF010000101.1 GCA_022563015.1 Planctomycetota bacterium | reverse complement strand
GATCGCACTCGGCACGTGGACGACTCGCACGCCTTCCTCGACGGTTCGGCTGTGTTTCTCTATTCCGACGACGCACGGGCAAAGCCCGCCCGCGTCGTGGTGGAGGCGCCGAGCGGCTGGGCGGTCGCCACGGGGCTCGAGGCCGTGCCGGGCGCTGAGAACACGTTTCTTGCGCCGAACTACGACATTCTCGTCGATTCACCGTTCGAGATCGGACGCCACGAACTCATCAGGTTCGAGGTTGACGGCGTTGCGCACGAGATCGCGGTGTGGGGGGAGGCGTCGTACAGCCCCGAGAGGTTCAAGGCGGATTTCGCCGCCATCATCGCGGCGCAGCGCGATGTCTTCGGCGAGATGCCGTACCAGAGGTTCGTGTTCCTGCTGCACATCGCGCCGGGGCTCGGCGGAGGGACGGAGCACTACAACTCGACGATTATGCAGGCCTCGCCGGAGCGGTTCGACTCGGACGACTCGTACCGCCGATTCCTCGGCCTGGTCTCGCACGAGATGTTTCACACGTGGAACGTCAAGCGGCTGCGGCCGGCGGGGCTCAATCCGTACGACTATCTCGGCGAGAACTACACGACGCTGCTGTGGGTCTCGGAGGGCACGACCAGCTACTACGGCGCCCTCACGCTCGCCAGGACCGGGATCACGAAGCCCGACGCGTACCTGAAATCGCTGGGCGGTTCGATCGGCGCGATGGAGAGGCACGTCGGCGCGAGCATCCAGAGCCTTGAGGAATCGAGCTTCGACGCGTGGGTCAAGTTCAACCGTTCGACGCCGGACAGCGCCAACACAACCGTCTCGTTCTACAGCAAGGGCTCGCTGGTGAGCCTGCTGCTGGACATGGAGCTGCGCGGGCGGACGAGCAATCGCGTCACGCTCGACACGGTCATGCGCGAGCTGTACGAGAGGTTCCCGCTCGACGGTCCCGGGTTCACGCCGGCAGACCTGCTCGGGACCGTGGAACGCCTGAGCAGCACGAGCTTTGGGCGCTTCTTCGAGAAGTACGTCCGCGGCACGCAACCGCTGCCCATGGCTGAGGCGTTGATGACCGCCGGCCTTGAACTGAAGCGCGGTGCCGGCGAGGATGAACCATACCTCGGATTCTCCGTCTCCGGCGAAGACACGGGCGTCGTGAGGAGGATTCGTGCCGACGGGCCCGCGTACAAGGCCGGGCTCAACGTCGGCGACGAGATCGTCGCCTTCAACGGCGATCGGATGCGCGGATCGAACCTCGACGTGCTGGTCAAAGAGATCAAGCCCGGCGACACGGTCGCGCTTCTTCTGTTTCGCCGGGACGAGTTGCGCGAGATCTCATTCGTCGCTGGCGCGCGTAACGATGCGCCCGTCACGCTCACGCGAGTGGAGAACCCGACAGAGGCACAGGTGGCAGTGTATGAATCCTGGCTCAAGCAGCCGTGGCCGGATGATGGGGACGAGGCTCCCCCAGACGCGGCGGAGATTGACGCGGTGGTAGACGACTGGCACCGGGCTGCGGCTGAGGCCGATCTGGACGGCTACTTCGGTGCGATCGCCGAGGATGGGGTCTACCTGGGCAGCGACGACTGGGAGCGGTGGCCTCGCGATGAGTTCCTCGACTTTGCGAAGCCGCACTTCGACGATGGAAAGGGCTGGACGTTTCTGCCCCGCGATCGCGTCGTGGCGTTTTCGGCGGACGGTCGCACCGCCTGGTTCGACGAGAAGCTCGACTCGGAGCACATGGGGCTCTGCCGCGGCACGGGCGTGCTGCAGCGGCGCGACGGCCGGTGGAAGATTGTCCACTACAGCCTCACGATCACCATTCCCAACGACCTTGTCGGCGAGGTCAAGCAGCGGATCGACGAGCACAAGGCCGAGCCGGATGATTCGGACGGGGGCACGGGCCGGAGCCCTGATTCTTAGCCGAGCGGCCGAGCGGGCGTCGTCTTGTCGTCGTCGCACCGATCCGTTCAACCGTGTATGCTTGGCCCGACCGTCCCATCCCCGGGCGAAGCCGCGTCGGTCGTTCGACGTGAAACGCCGCACACGAGAGACCGACGCGCATGGCAGAGCACAACTACCGGACAACGCCCGACCCGACCAACACGCGGATGCCGGGCGGGATTCCCTACATCATCGGCAACGAGCTGGCCGAACGGTTTTCGTTCTACGGCATGAAGGGCATCCTGGTCGTGTTCATGACCAAGCACCTGCTTGATTCGGCGGGTCGGCCGGACGTGATGGATCAGGAACAGGCCCTGGCGACGTACCACCTGTTCACGGCGGGGGCGTACTTCTTCCCGATCATCGGTGCCATGATCTCCGACGTTCTGCTGGGCAAGTACAGAACCATCCTGTTCCTCAGCCTGATGTACTGCGTCGGGCACGCGTGTCTGGCGATGATGGACGCGGCCGGCCCGATGCTGGGCATGGGCATGCGTCCGTGGATGTTCGCGGGGCTGTTGTTCATCGCGATGGGGGCGGGCGCCATCAAGCCGTGCGTGAGTGCGCACGTGGGCGACCAGTTCGGCACGGGCAACAAGCATCTGCTCACGCAGATCTTCAACTGGTTCTATTTCTCGATCAACCTGGGCGCTGCGGCGAGCACGCTGCTCACGCCGGTCCTCCTGGTCAAGGTCGGTCCGTGGGCGGCGTTCGGGTTGCCGGGCGTGCTGATGGCGATCGCGACGTTTGCGTTCTGGCTCGGTCGGAACAAGTTCATCCACATTCAGCCCGCCGGGCTCAAGAACTTCAAGAAAGAGACATTCAGCCCGGAGGGGTTGCGAGCACTCAAGTGTCTTGCGCCGTTGTTTCTGATCTTTGTGCCGATGTTCTGGGCGCTGTTTGACCAGACCGGTGGGGCGTGGGTGCTGCAGGCCGAGAGCATGAACCGTGATTTCATGGGTGTGACGTGGCTTCAGAGCCAGATTCAGGCGATCAATCCTATTCTCATCCTGACGCTCATCCCGGTGTTTACATACCTTGTGTACCCCTTCATGCGCAGGTTCTTCGCGCCCACGCCGCTGCGCAAAATCGGGATCGGGTTGGGCATCACTGCGCTGGCGTTCGGCATCTCGGCCCTGATCGAGACCCGGATCTCGGGCGGACGGGTCGATTCGATTTCCAGCACCTCGTCCGTGAGTGTTTGGAGCAACGCGGGGATTATCGACGGCCCTGCCGACGGGTACGGGTGGGCGTCCGAGCAGATCGACTGGAGTGACCCGAAAAAGCACCCTGAGATTGTTCTCAGACTGCGCGAACGAGCAGCTTGGACGATCGACGGTGTGGAACTCAACCCGTACGCCCTGGCCGGCCCGCTGGCGCCGGTCAAGAAGGTGATCGAAGGCGAAGAGGGCTACGACAAGTACGCCGCATTCAAGGACGAGAAAGCACGGCGCAAGGGGCTGTCAAGGGACCAACGCGAGGCATTGGAGAATGTACCCGATACCGCCGGGATGGCGCGGTCGGTCACGGTGTATATTCACCCGCCCGGCGAAGTGGAAGAAGTGACCAAGACCGACGATGACGGCGAGGTGACCACCAGCACCGAGTTGGTCTGGATCGAAGTCGGTGTGATCGAACTGCTGCCCGAGGATCGGCGTCAACGGTTGAGCTTCGATCCGGTGGAAGCGACGAAGGTCAAGCTTGTCATCACCGCGACGGGTGGTGAGGCCATCGCCAAACTGGGTGAGGTGCGCGTGCTCGCAACGGGGCAGGGCTCGGAACTTGCTCTGAAGGACAACGTGTGGCCCGACGTTGCGGGCGCTGGATTCAAGCCGAGCATCGGCTGGCAGTTCATCGCCTATCTGGTGATCACCTCGGCTGAGATCATGGTCTCGATCGTGTGTCTGGAGTTCGCCTATACACAGTCGCCGCCGAAGATGAAGAGTTTCATCATGGGCGTCTACTTCATGGGCGTGGCGCTTGGCAACATCTTTGTCTCGGGCGTGAACTTCATTCTGGGCCTCCTCAAAGACCCGGAGGGCAACACGCCTCTGGACGGTGCGTTGTACTATTGGGCCTTCGCCGGGCTGATGCTCGCGACGTTTGTCGCGTACGTCTTCTTCGCCAAGTTCTTCTACAAGGGCAAAACATACATCCAGGGCGAAAACGCGTCGGAGACGCAGGCCGAAGCCATCGCCGAGGGCAGCGATCTGACGTAAGCACTGCCTGTAGCAAGCGAGACGCTCGATGTGACTAAACAGCCACACAGCACGCGCCGGCTGAGGCGCGGGCTGGGATGATCGAGCAGTCTCGGCCGCAGCGTTGGCGGTAGCCGGCTGCAATAGTCTCAGTGGCGGAGGCGGACTTGCTCGGCTCGATGAGCGCGATCGCGCAGCCGCCGAACCCGGCGCCGGTCATCCGGGCGCCGTAGACACCCTCGCACGCGGACGCGAGCTCAACGAGAGTGTCGAGTTCCTGGCACGAAACGCGCATATCGTCGCGAAGTGAGGCGTGGGACTGAGACATGAGCCTTCCGAACTCGGCGAGATCGCCAGACCGCAGCGCATCGGCCGCCGTCACCGTCCGCTGGTTTTCAGTGACCACATGGCGGGCGCAGCGGCGCTCATGGTCGGAGAGGGCCGAAGACGCCGCGTCGATCGTCTCCAACGTCACGTCGCGCAGTGACTCGACGCCGAGCGCCCGAGTCGCCGTCTCACAGGCCGCCCGTCTCCGGGCATATTCACCGGCCGCCAGCGCGTGCTTCACGTTGGTGTTGAACACGACGAGCGCAGCGTCGCTTTCGCTGGGCATCGGGACGTGCTGCGTCTCCATGGTGCGGCAGTCGATGAGCAGGGCGTGTCCTTCGCGCGACATGATCGCCGCCATCTGATCCATGACGCCGCACGGCACGCCCGCCCATGCTTGCTCGGCCCGCTGACAGAGCAGCGCTTCCTCGCGCGGGTCGATTTCCTGACCGCAGATTCCCGAAACAAACTGAGCAACCGCTACTTCGAGGGCCGCCGAACTGCTCAGCCCCCCACCCATGGGCACGTCGGTCGCCACACTCACCTCAATCGTGGGCACATCCCAACCCCGTCCGATGAAGCCGGCGATCACGCCCGCGACGTATCGCCCCCAGTGACCCCGGGGTAGTTGATCGGGCGTACCCCTTGGATCAAACTCGATGGTCTGGTTCAAGTCGGCAGCGTGCGCGCGAAACGGTCCACTTCCATAGGTAATCCGCCCCACCGCGGCGCAGCGCAGGTTGATGGCGACGGGCAGGACATACCCGCCGGTGTAGTCCGTGTGCTCGCCGATGAGGTTGACCCGACCGGGCGCCGACGCCGCGTGGGTCGCCCGTGTGCCGAAGACGCGCAAGAACGCCTCGCGCGCACGCCCGACACAGGCGTTGTGCGTGCTCATCCCGCGCCGCTCCACGACGTGTATTTCGAGAGCACCATCCCGAGCTGTGTGACCGCCACCAGCGCCAGGTGCGCGATGGACACGATCAGCAGGTGATCGCGTTTGAATCGGAACAGCCAGGCCACGACTGCCACGTACGTCGCCGCCGCAGCCAGCAGCTCGACCGTGTTGGTCTTGATGTTCATGTCGAGGTGGGCGACGAGCATGAAGGCGGACACGGCGACGAACATTCTGGCCGCGGCCTTGTCCAGCCGTCCGACCTTCATGTGCACGAGCAGGGCCGAGACGATCACCGCGACCACGCCGGTGCCGGTGTGCACCGCGATTTTGTAGAGGGACAGCACGGACCTGAGCACCTCGTGGCTGTCCTCGTTGACATAGGTTGCGACAATCGCCGCGGCCGTCAGCACGCCGCCGAAGATCATCATCATCCTCGGTGAATCCCACGCCGGCTTGACGAACACGACGGGCTGACGTGGCGCGTCGAGCGGCTCAATGGGGATGGGCGGTTCCTTGTGCTCGACTGCCTTGGGCTGGTCCGTCAGCACGCGCTCGACCTCCGGGTCGTGCTCGAGATCCGCGTCCTCGTCGAGGTCGTCCATAAGGGGCTCGGTCGGCACCGCGTCGCCTGAAGGCTGCGATGAGGCGCTTTGGTCGACCTGTTCGGCCGGCGCGTCGGGGTCGTCGGGCTCAAGTTCGTATGGACCGTCGCCGTCGTTTGCCATGTCGATCTCCGTCGTCGCTGATGCCGCGCCAGAGCATACGCCCGGGCCCGATGCGTCGCCTTTGGCCCTATCCTCACGCGGCATGCACACCGACCCGTCATTGGACCCCGATGCGCCGGCGACTCCCGGCGCCGGGATCTTCGGCCTGAACTGCACGCGCGACCGGGCTGGTGTTGTTCTTGTCCCCGTTCCATTCGACGCCACTTCCTCGTACCGCACAGGCGCCGCCCGGGGCCCGGACGCGATCCGGAAGGCCTCGGTGCAGGTCGATCTGTACGACCACACGCTTGGTCGGATTTATGAGCGGGGGATTTACATGGAGCCGACCGACGAGTCGATTATGCACTTGTCCGAGCAGACGCGGGCGATCGCCGAGCCGATCATCGCGGGCGGCGGCACGACTGACGCGGACGCGGTCCGGCGCATCGACGCTGCCGGCGAGCGCGTCAACGCCTTCGTCCACGGGCGCACGGCGGCGATACTGGCCGAGTCCAGGACGCCGGGCATCGTCGGCGGCGAGCACAGCGTCTCGCTGGGTGCGATCCGGGCGGTGGCGGAGCACTTCGGCCCCGCATCCCCTATCGGCATCCTCCAGATCGACGCCCATATGGACCTGCGCGATCGCTACCACGGGTTGCGTTACTCGCACGCGTCGATCATGCGCAACGTGCTCGAGCAGGTGCCGGGCGTCGGGCGGATCGTGCAGGTCGGCGTCCGCGACTTCGGCGAGGGCGAGCTGCAATTCGCGAACGAGCACGAGGTGAGGGTCTGGTATGACGATGAATTGTTCCGCAAAGTCGGCTCTGGCGAGTCGTTCGCTGATCTGTGCCGGGCGATCATCGACGACCTGCCCGAGCGCGTCTACGTCTCGTTCGACATCGACGGGCTGGACCCGTCGCTGTGCCCCAACACCGGCACGCCCGTGCCCGGCGGGCTGAGTTTCCGTGAGGCGTCGCTGCTGCTGCACACGCTGGCCGAATCGGACCGCACAGTCGTCGGCTTCGACCTGGTCGAGGTCTGCCCGGGACAGAGCGAGTGGGATGCAAACGTCGGCGCGCGCATCCTGTACAAGCTCTGCGGCCTGGCGTGAACGGACGCCGAGCCTGAGCCCTGGACACCGAGTCCTCGCTCGGTGCGGGCACGGTCCGATTGACCCGAGGCCGGGTGCCACACCTCGCGGCGCAGGTGTGCGACGGCACCGTTGGCACACCTGCGCGAAGCGCGAGGTGTGGCACCCCGGTCGGTGGTGGAATCGGGCGAAGCTCAAATAGGGAATGTCGCTTGACAGACGCCGGGGGTGTGGTAGGCTGGGGGTGGGAGAAGCACAAGGAGATCTGCCATGAAGGCCATGGCTGTTCGCTGTGCGTTCAGTGTGTGGGGCGGCCCGGTGGGAGCGGCGATGCTGGCTCCAATGGCCTTCGCTGCAGGCTGCGAAAAGGAGTGATGCCATGAGACGAACACAATGGTCTCTCTTGATGGTTCTCTTGGCTGCCCCCGCTTTCGGTCAGATTACCGGGACGTACTTGCTGACGTCCACCAACGCTGTTAGCCCCAGTTCGGCGACGACGACGATTGGGGTCTGGGCCACGTGGACTGATCCCGGATTTCCCGGATTCAAGTTCCCCTTCCTATTCCTTAGTGGTGATTACGACTTGACGGCCGGTGAGGGTGTTTTCTCGAATCCCGTCAACGTGCTGCAAGGGCCTGGTTCCTCGACCGGCGTGATCGCGGGCAATGTGATCTCCGGCGCCGCTAACGGTCAATTCCATCTCCCGCCGCTCTTCGTTGGCTCGCTGGATAATCCGATCTTGCTGGCCACGTATGACTGGACCACCACGAACTTCACCCCCCGCACCGTCAGCCTGGACACGAGCAATACGACCAGTTTCATGATTCTTGAATGGGTGGTCCCCAACCCGGGCCCGTGGAATCTGTTTCCAGGTGGCTTCTCGCCCGGCTCGGGTGTGATCAACGTCGTCCCGGCACCGGCGGCGTGGATCTTGGTATCGCTGCCGTTTGTGGCGGCTGCACGAAGGCGGCGATCGTGACCGATCGCTGCGCGTGCGCCTGCGATGACGAACGACGCTAGGGGAGCAGCACCGGCACGACGCCGGGCTCGATTGTGATGTCGGCGAGCACGGGTGGGGCTTCGCCCGGTGCGAGCGTCGTCGGCTGCATGGCCTCGCCGTCGATCTGCCCGACCAAAGGGCCGTCGATCGCCTCGACCCGCACGTGCTCGCCACGGAGCCGGAGGATGTTCTTTCTCAGCGCCTCGGGGCCGAAGCGCAGACGCGGCGCCCAGGCCACGAGCCCGGCCCGCGTGCGGTACGGCAGGATCACAACGTCCAGCAGCCCGTCATCCATGCGTGCGTCCCGGGCCGGGTCGAGCCGTCCGGCGTACTGCCGGCAGTTGGCGACGATCACGATTGACGGCTCGGCACACTCCAGCGCGGTGCCGTCAACCGTCACCTTGTGGCGGGTGAAGGCGAGTTCGCGCAGTTCCGCGAGGATCGGGCCGGCGTATGCCCTGTGCGATATGGCGCCGCGCCGAGCACGCGCCAGACGATGGATGACACCGGCGTCGGGCCCGAAGCTCACCACGAGCAGCACCTGTCGGCCCGCGCACCGGGCGAGATCGATCCGGCGGACGCGGCCGGCATTGACCGCGCGCCCGATCGCCTCGGGGTCGACCCGCATCTGAAACTCGCGCGCGAACAGGTTCTCGGTTCCAAGCGGGGCGTGGTAGATCGGCACGTCGGCAGCGACAGCGGCGCCGACGACGAAGCTGACCGTTCCGTCCCCGCCCATCGCGATCAGCGCGCCCGCGCCCCGCACGCGTTCGATCAGGTCTGCCTGGGTCAGCGCGGGCGAGAGCTGCACGCTCGTGACGTCGTGGCCGCTCGAGCGCAGGTGGTCGGCCGCGGCCGTCGCCGCCGCACGCCCGCGCCCGCGACCGGATTGAGCGTTGTAGACCAGGACCAGGTGCATGAGCGGCTCACTGTGCGCGCGATGGAGGCGAAAACGCGCACACCCATCGCG
>JADFOF010000100.1 GCA_022563015.1 Planctomycetota bacterium | reverse complement strand
GGACCTCGGCCACAAGTTCGACCGAGCCGACGGGAAGCTCATCGGTGTTCAACTCGAACACGGCCCAACGCTGTGGACCAATCCCGCCCGGGCTCAGTTCTCCGCGTATCTCCAAGCCGGCCGAAACCCGAAGCGTGATGGACTCAAGACCGGGCACATCGGCCATCTCCACACCCACGGCCACGCGCCCCCACACAGCGGCCCCGGTCGCAGGGCCAACAATCCGCGGTGATGGACCCTGAGTGACAAGCGGCTGGACGATCTCGAGCGCGATCGGCACCCCTCCGATCAACATCGTCGCACGCCCTGCGGCGAGGCCTCGCACCCGCACGAACCCGATCCGCTCGCCCTCGATCACCGCGGGAGGCCGTACCACCTCCACCAGCCCACCCGGCTTGAGCACCGCGTCAAAGCTCAAATCCGAGTCCGCTGGCGTCGAGAGTTCGAATGCGATCACGCGCGTCTTGCCCGCCTCCACCCGCGTCAAGGGGGTGTAGTGCCAAACCTTGGGCTCTGTCTGCCCCAACGCGGATGAAACCCCTGAGCACCACAGAACGAGCCCTAACACAAGTATGCGCTTGACATGGATCATCAGAACCTCCTCGCACTCAAAGCGCGACCTGGACCTGGCTCTTATGCTACCTTAAAGACGTGCGTTTTGCAAATAGTCCGACCGGTGTCGCAGAGTGCAAGCCGCAGATCCCACGGCGGCAGCACGGTTCAAGCATCATTCTTGCATCTCACGAGGACCGCTCGTCCAGCAAGGGGGTCGATGCCCTCATTTGCGAAATGCCAGCAGACGCTGCGACCACTCACCCACAATGACGTTCTGTCAACACGACACGTCAAGTGTATCGAATGACTCTGAGTTTTCCCCGCAGTCATGACTGGTCTCGGACAAGCCACGTCGATCAAACTGCTTGTCTCTTTAGAGGGTCTTGCCAAATCATGTTCGGCTGGGAGTACACATTGATCTGTGTGCCATGCCCACGGCTTTGCGCGGCCATGTCTTTGGGACAGGCTTGTGGCAGGTGATGAACGAAGACATACTCGCACAAAGCCCGTGAGCGTGGCACACGAGCACAAAGGCATGCCACACAGAACATGTTCATGCAAAATACTCGAACAGATCGACACAATACGCTCGCAGCCCGGGCTCTTGACCCAGTCGGTACGCACGTGTCTGGAAACTGCCACACCACATGGCCGGGGCGGGGATGCGTTTTTTCGCATCCGGCGTTTGAAAAAGGGGAATCGGGGTGAGAGGACTTGAACCTCCGACCTTCTCGCCCCGAACGAGACGCGCTACCAAGCTGCGCTACACCCCGTGTGTGCCCGCATCCTAGGCCGCTGTGGGTCGGGCATCTATCCCGCTCGACACGTCCACGCTGCGCCCACACCGCACCCTGCTACTGATTCTCCGGGAACCGCGGCTGGACGATGTAGACGTTGTCGGCGTTGTAGTCCTCGCCGTCGGGGCCGAACCCGACGAGCCCGTCCGGGCCGGCCGAGTAGAAATACGGCTTGTTGTTGGGGCAGATCCCGCCGTCGGCGTCCGGGGTCTCGGGCCCTCCGGACCCAGCCCGGTTGACCCGCCGGATCTCGTCCGTGCCGTACGTGAACCTCGTCGGCAAGCCGAAGGGGTTCTTGTTGGTGACTTCCAGCTGGACGGGCTCGTCGCGCGATCCTCCCGATGGATACGAGTTGCCGCCGAAGATCTCGCCGTCAAACGCTGGATGCACGTACCGAACCGGGTTGCCCCAGGCGTCGAGAACGGTGACCAGGCTCTGGTGCGGCTCGTCCCATTTCACGGTCGTGGTGCTGTCATGCACCGAGCGGAGTTTGACGAGCTTCGAGTTCATGCCGCTGATGATGCTGCGCGCGTCCGGCGAGCGGTTGTCGAGTTGCTTGATGAACAGCCCGACGCTATCCAGAAGTTCCGAGTCACCGCTCCGCGCGCCGAGCGCATCCGCCACGGGGTGGTAGATCCTCTCGCTTAAGTTCTGCGGATCGCGAAACTCGACGACGGCAGGCACGCGGTTCGAGCCCTCGGACATCTCGAACTGCACCAGCGCGGTCTCGAGCGCCTGGATCGCCCCTTCGGTCAGGCGCTCCTTACTCGAGCTGGTGACGCGCACTCCCACCGCCATCACGATGCCCACCAGAAGCGCGATCATGATGACGACCACGAGCAGTTCGATGAGGGTGAAACCTGGGCGCGGACTGAGGCGTCCTGGACGGTGGGCGGGCATGGGTTGCATGAGCGAACTCCGGATGGCTGGGATCAGGTCCGACGAAACGATAGCTCAGCCGGACGGCTGCCGGACCACCCCGCCCGACTCCGGTCCATACGCCGAAATCTCCGCGCTTGATCCGGCCCTGGGCTCGGCGACGCAGGCTATCGGCGTCGCCTCTTGCCCTTGTCGGCCTCACGGGCGGCGCGGGCGGCCTCGATCTGCTCCTGCGGGCTCGACGGCAACGCCCGACCACCGCGGGCGGCGCGGGCGGCGCGGGCGGCGCGAGGCGGAGGCCTGGATGCCGGCCTCGCCGTCCCCACCGACCCGATCTCGAGCCCGGGGCCGGTGATGCTGCTGGAGAACGCGCCCACGGCGGGCCTCGGGACCGGTCGCGCCTGTGGAGGCGGCGCCTGGCGGGCCGGCGGCGCACCGGGAGGGCCCGTCACCAGCTTGGCCTTGAACACGATGTCCGTCACCCGGTCGCGGATGGTCTGCATCATCTGCTTGAACAGCCGCGATCCCTCGCGCTTGAATGCGATCCGCGGATCCTCCTGGCTGAAGGCCCGGAAGCTGATCGCGTCGCGCAGCTGGTCCATCTCGTACAGGTGGTCCTTCCAGGTCGTATCCAGGGTGTCCAGCAGAACGGTTTGCTCGAGCTGGAGCAGTTCGGCCCTGAGGATCCCCTCGATGCGGCCTCGCACCGCCTGCTCGCGGTCCTCGTCGCGCAGGTCGCGCATCCAGTGCGGCACGCCCGGCTTGACGCCGAAGCCGCTCTCGATGTGCTCGTTCAGCTCGTCGTCGGTCCTGCACGCGAGCGCGGCATCGATCGCCTTCTCGAGTTCACCGGATTCGACGAAGCCGCGCGAAGCCTCGATCAACTGCTCGCGGATCTTCGCCGGCGGGAGTGCTTTGATCTGGTCGGCAGTCCATCCGAGCGAATACCGACGATCGGCCCACGCGGCGAGCTGCTCCATCGCGAGCTGGGGCGACTGACTCATGGCCAGCCGCGTCAGGTCGATCGCGAAATCGATCGGGTACTCCACCTCGCGGACGCGGTACAGCGCCCGCGCCCGATCCATGATGAGCGCGTCGGGCGAGGCGTCCTCGTCCTCGGCGGCCTTGATGATCTCGGCCGTATCGACCTTGACGCCGAACTTTCGATCCGCCCACTCGCAGAACTGCCTGGCTCCGTACTCGGGGACGAGGTATTTATCGATGCCGGCCAGGTCGGTGGCGTCGATTTTCTTCTCGGCGGCTTCGCTGAGCATGGCCTCGACGTGCTTGCGTTCGCTGGCGCCGCCCTCGCGCAGCTCCGCCGCGTTGAGTTCCACGCCGAACCTGGACCTGGCCCAGTTGATGAGCCCGGCCGAGTCGAAGTCCACGCTGACCTCCGACCCCTCCATCGGCATGTACTCCCCGAGCGTGACGGCGATCATCTGGCGGGCGTCATCCTTGGCCTCGCGGAGAATCTCGCGCTCCATCTCGCTGCGATCGCGTCCGCGCAACCGGTCGGCCGTGATCGAGCAGTCCAGCACCTCCTTGCTGTACTCCGCGACGCATCGCGCTGGGTAGTCGCGGTCGAAGTAGTCCTCGCCGGCGTCGGCGGTGGCGTCCTCGATGTAGTCCAGCATGAGCCCCTTGACATCGCGGCCCTCGAGGACGCGCTGCCGCAGACCGTAGAACGACTGCCGCTGGTGCTCCATGACTTCGTCGTATTCCAGGATGTTCTTGCGGACCTGGAAGTTGCGTTCCTCGACCTTTCGCTGGGCGCGTTCGACGCTCTTGGAGAGCATCGGGTGCTCGATGGCGTCGCCCTCCTTCATGCCCAGCCGTGAGAGGATCCTCATCGTGGTCTCGCCGGCGAACATCTTCATCAGATCGTCATCGAGGCCGACGAAGAACCGCGACGAACCCTTGTCGCCCTGCCTCCCGGAGCGGCCTCGGAGCTGATTGTCGATCCGGCGCGACTCGTGGCGTTCGGTGCCGATGACGTGCAGGCCGCCGAGATCCTCGATGTCCTGGAACCACCGGATCCGATGAAAGAGGATCCGCCCGCTCTTGTCCAGCTCCTCGCGGAGCTGCTCGGCACCCATCGACTCGATCTTCCGCTCGCTGGACCACGTGTATTCCATGGCCCAGTGGCGGAGCAGCTTGAGCTCGAGTTCCTCGAAGGGCATCTCCTCGGCCTCGCGCTTGCGCGTGCCCAGGGCCTGCGGCGCCAGCTTGCGATAGACGTTCTCGCGCAGCGTCTGCTCGTCGGACTCGGGCGTGAGCCCGCGCGAGCAGATGCCCCGCTTGAGCCAGTGCTCGAGCAGCTGCTCGCGGCTGAATGATCCGAGCTTGATGTCGGTGCCCCGGCCGGCCATATTCGTCGCGATCATCACCGCCCCGAGCTGCCCGGCACCCTCGACGATGTGGGCCTCGCGCTCGTGCTGCTTGGCGTTGAGCACCTCGTGCTGGGTCTGGTGCTTTCGCGCGAGCATCTGCGCCAGCGTCTCGCTCTTCTCGACGCTCGTCGTGCCCACGAGGATCGGTCGCCCGACATCGTGGAACTGCTTGATCTCGTCCACGATGCCGTCCCACTTGTCCTTCCCCACGAGGTACATGAGGTCGTCAAAATCGCCTCGAATCATGGGCATATTGGTGGGTATGGAGACGACGTCCAGCTTGTAGATGTCGTGGAATTCCTGCGCCTCGGTGTCGGCGGTTCCGGTCATCCCCGCCAGGCGCTTGTACATCTTGAAGAAGTTCTGAATCGTGATCGTGGCGACGGTCTGGGTCTCCTGCTTGATCTCGACCTTCTCCTTGCACTCGATGGCCTGGTGCAGACCGTCGGACCACTGTCGGCCGTACATCGGGCGCCCGGTGAACGTGTCCACGATGACGATGCCGACCTCGGTGCCTCCGGTCTGCGGGTTGGGCGCGGGCGCCACGATGTAGTCCTTGTCGAGTTCATAGACAGCGTGCGCGCGAAGGCTCTGCTCGAGAAGGTGGGGAAGGTCCATGTTTTCATCGACGTAGAACGAGCCGAGGCCGGCCTTGCGCTGGGCCTCGGCGATCCCCTCATGCGTGAGGTAGACCTGCTTGCGGTCGAGCTTGAGCTCGTAAAACTGCGAGAATTCGTCGCGATGTGTTTCCAGCGTGGGCAGCTCGGTCTTGGACTGGTTGAGCTGCTCCTGCATCGGCGGGACTTTGTCCTTGTCTCGGGCGTTTCGGATATCACCTTCGAGCCCCTTGATCCGCTTCTTGCAGTCCTCGACAAGCGTGTCGCGCTCGCTCCACGGGCGGTTCTTCTCGACCAGGTGGCGCGCCAACCCGTCGGCCATCTCGTAGCGAGGCTGGTCCTCGTGCGCCGGGCCCGAGATGATCAGCGGCGTTCGTGCTTCGTCGATCAGGATGGAGTCGACCTCGTCCACGATCGCGAACTCGCGCCGGCGCTGCACCTGCTGCAGGACCGAGCGCTTCATGTTGTCTCGGAGGTAATCGAACCCGAACTCGCTGGTCGTGCCGTACACCACATCGCACAGGTACATGAGGCGCTTGACGTCCTCGCCCTGCATGTGCAT
This sequence comes from Planctomycetota bacterium, assembly GCA_022563015.1. Lineage (GTDB taxonomy): Bacteria > Planctomycetota > Phycisphaerae > Phycisphaerales > UBA1924 > JADFGU01. The sequence continues at coordinate 3,344 of JADFOF010000100.1, read as the reverse complement.
GGGGTGGATCGCCCCGACGTGCAGCCCCATCGCACGGAAGAACGGGAAGGTCCAGTCGCGATCTCGCTGCACGAGGTAGTCGTTCACGGTGACGATGTGGATCTTCATCTTGTCGATGCTGGCGAGATACGCGGCCAGGGGCGCGACGATCGTCTTGCCCTCGCCGGTCTTCATCTCGGCGATCTTGCCCTGGCTGAGCACCATGGCGCCGATGAGTTGCACGTCGAAGGGGCGCGCCCGGAAAGGCGGGCGGCTCTCGGGGTAGAGCTCCTTGACCGCTTCATAGAGCTCGATAGGTATTTCGACGCGCATCCAGCCGGGCACGTCCTCAGCGCAGCCGAGAAACGCGTCGTCTTCGTCGGGGACCGCCGCATCCTGGGTCTTGGCTGAGGTGCGCGGATGCAATAGCGGCAGCCCGTCGATCTCGCTCTTGACCTTCTTATAGAGGTCTTGGGCCGACGCGGGCAGGTCGGCGGGGTCGAAGCCGTGCTCGGGATTGAAGATGTTGCGGATGCCCACGGCCCGATCCATGCCCTCACGGGCGACGGCGAACGACTCGACCATGAGCTCCTCGACCTTGGCCCCGCTCTTGATGCGATCTCGGAACTCGTCGAGCTTGGCGCGCAGCTGCGTGTCCGTCAGGATTCTGGTTTCCGGTTCCAGGGCATTGATCGCCTCGACGCGCTGCGTGTACTTCTTGACGAATCGTTCGTTTCGAGATCCGATGAGCCAGTTGAGAACCGGTTCAATGATGGGGACGCCTTGACTCGCCATTCTCGGCCTGCTTTCGATGCCGGCACGTTGAGCCGGCGCATTGGGAGTTGAAGATCGGTCCGATCGGTGCGCGTTCGCGAGTACGACGCGCGCGTGCCGATCGGCGGCACGGTCCGGACCACGGCGTTCAGCGACCCGGATTGAAGTGTGAGAGTGCGTGACCTGCCGCGTCAGCAGGGCGGGGGGAGCGAGAGGAGCTCGTCCCGCAGGTGGTGGTCGGCCGCGGCGCATGGCGCCATCGTCCGGCTCAGACCGGCCGACGAAACCGGGTTCAGCGACACGAACGAGCAGCGGGTGGTCGCCCGACAGCGGTCCACGCGCACCTCGGCCAGCCGCTGCACCACCCGCGCCAGCGAAGTGAACTGCCGCAGCGTGGGCCCATCACCGGCCAGGACCAGCATAGAGGCGTCGGTCCGGACGGCCGCGATCAACAGAATCGCCAGCAGCGCCGGCGCCATGACGCGCGAGCGGGGTGTGTCCTGGATCTGTGCCATCAGTGAGACTCTAGGCGTACTTCGGTCGGATCGGCGCCCACGGAGAGCACCGCCCCGCTATTGATGGGGATGCCCGTCGGCACGTTTCTAGGGAACGGGCGCGGAGATCCAGGAGCGTCCGATAGGCTCTTTCAGGGCTCCTCGGGAGGGCTGTCGGGGATGGAGACCGGGAAGTAGAGTGCGAAGTCGGTGCCCCGGCCCGGCTCGCTGTGGACGTCGATCCGACCGCCGTGCTGCTCGACCAGTCGGCGTGCCGTCGGCAGCCCCAGCCCCGTGCCCCCCGAGCGGGTCGTGAAATAGGGCTCGAAGATCCGGGCGACGGTCTGCGGGTCCATGCCCGGGCCGGTGTCGGTGACGTGCAGGACGGCGTGCTCGACATGGTCCTCGTCCACCACGCGTTCGGTCCGCATGATGAGCTCCGCCTGCGTGCCGCGGTCCGCGGCGGTGGACATGGCCTGGGTCGCGTTGAGCATCAGGTTCAGCACCGCCTGCTTGACCTGCCCCACGTCTATGGCCGCGACCACCGGCTCACCCGGCAGATCGCTGCGGAGGCGCACGCCCTGGCGTTCGGCCTGAGGCAGGAAGAAGTCCACCAGCTCGCCGACCACATCGTTGAGGTCCGTCGGCTGTCGGTGCAGCCGGATCTCACCGGCGTAGTCGAGAAAGTCGCCGAGGATCGCCCGCAGGCGTTCGACCTCGCGGCCGAGCGAGGCGGCCCGACGCACGAGTCGGCCCCGATCCGGCTCTTCAACGCCCAGCTCGTCGATCGCCTCCCCGAGCAGCTGCGCGTTGAGCGCGATCGTCGACAGCGGGTTCTTGATCTCGTGCGCCAGCCCGCTGGTCATGGCGCCCAATTCGGCCATCCGCCCGGCAGATCGCGCCCGGCGTTCGGCGGCCCGCGTCCGCCGGAGATGCCGGTCGACCAGACGCCATGCGATGACCGAGGCTGTCACCACACCGATGATCACGCCGACCGCCAGCCACAGAACGTCAACCTGCATCAGGAACTTCTGCGCGCTCAACGCCGGGGCGACCGCGTTTTCCCGCGCTGGTGTGTTGTGACTTCGATGGAAGGTTCAGTGTGCTCGACCCGCGTGGCCCGCCAGCCCTTGGGCCCCTTGAGAGCGTCATACGACACCGTGCACCCATCGCGGAGCACCCGGAAGCCGTCACCTTCGATCACACTGAAATGCGTGAAGATGTCCTGGCCGTCCGGCCCGATGATGAACCCGAACCCCTTGCGAGAGTCGAACCACTTGACGACCCCTTCGGCCCCAGAGATTTGCTCAGCGCTTTGCTCTGACATAACCGGGCCCTCTCACCCAGATCTGCACGACTCACGCCACGCAGCCGCGAGGCGCTCGTTCACGCAGGAACCGGCCTGCGCGGTCCGCGCGACCGGGCACCCCTCGGGCCCATCCACGCGGAACGGCAATCTGCCCAGAATACCAAACCTGGGCCGGGCGATCAATAGCGATTCGCGGACCCCACGGCGTCGGCGGCCCCGGCCACGGCACCCCGGCAGCGACCGACGGGGAGGGAAATCTAGTCTCGACCGGCGGAAACCGGCTTGGCTTGGGCACTTTCTTCGTCGGCCATGGCCTGCTTGCGGCTGAGCTTGATCCGCCCCTGGTCGTCTACCAGGATGACCTTGACTTTCACCATGTCACCGATTTTCACGACATCTCCCACATTCTTCACGAAACCCGAGGCCAACTCGGAGACATGGCACATGCCGTCGGTCCCGGGGGCCAGCTCGATGAAGGCCCCGAAATCCTTGACGCTGACCACCTTGCCGGTGTAGATGGCGCCGACCTTGATCTCGGCGCACAGGGCCTCGATCTCGGCCAGGGCGGGGTCGAGCGCTTCGGCGGACGTTGCGGACACCATGACCGTGCCGTCGTCCTCGACATCGATGTTCACGCCGTACTTGTCCTGAAGCCCGCGGATCATCTTCCCGCCCGGGCCGATCAGCTTGCCGATCTTGTCCGGGTCGATCGTGATGGTGACCAGGCGCGGTGCGTAGCGCGAGATATCTGCGCGAGGCCTGGGGATAGTCCGCTCCATCTGCTCGAT
>JADFOF010000099.1 GCA_022563015.1 Planctomycetota bacterium | reverse complement strand
GGTGTCACGTTCTACCGCTCGCCCGTCGAACTTTACGACTGCACGATCAGCGACGCGCGCGGCGAGGACGCGCTCAACATCTACGATTGTGATTTTCTGCTCGAGCGCGTGACGATCGACGGCGCAGCGTCCGACGCGTTCGACGGCGATTTCGTCACCGGCATTATCCGCTCGTGCACGTTCTCGCGCACCGCGGAGGACGCCGTCGACGTCAGCGGGAGTGATGTCCAGGTCATCGACAGTCGGTTCGTCGATATCGGCGACAAGTGCGTCTCGGCCGGCGAGAACTCGACCGTCCGCGTGCGCGGGGGCGTGGTTGAGAGCGCGTCGATCGCGATTGCTTCCAAGGACTCGTCACACGTTGATATTGCGGATATGGAAGTGAGGTACGTCGAGAACTACGTTCTGGCGGCGTACATCAAGAAGCCCGAGTACGGCCCCAGCTCGATCATCGCTGCCAACCTCACCATCGGGGACGCGGGCCGAGGGGTTTATCTTGTGCAGTCGCCGTGCAAGATCGAACTGGATGGGAAGATCATCGCGGGCGTCGAGGTGGACGTCAAGGATCTGTACGACCGGAAGATACTCGGCAAATGAAACTCGCCCGAATCATTCCGGGGGCACGCCGCCGGACGCCGGAGCGTCCTGCCCCGACCAATGTCGGCCCGAGCGACGCCCGGTACGAGATCAAGCTTCTCTGCCAGGGACTTGCGTACGAACGGGTGCTGACGGAGCTTCGCCTGCACCACTGCGCGTTGCGAACGCTGCACCCGTCGCGGCGCGTCCAGAGCCTGTACCTCGACACGCACGACCGGCGGTCGCTCGAGGACAATCTGGCGGGGATATCCGACCGCGAAAAGGTCCGGCTGCGATGGTACGGCGATGGTATCGACTGGGTCCGGGGCACACTGGAACGCAAGATTCGGCAGAACCTGCTCGGATGGAAACGCTCGTTCAGTTATCCTGAGCCGATCCGTGTGAACGGCGCCTCACGCCTGGGATTCGTGCGGTCGCTCTGGCACGCCGCGCCGCCGGAGTTTCGGGCAGTCCTCGACGACGGCCATGAGCCGGCGCAATGGATCTCATACAGGCGCGATTATCTCATCACGGGCGATGGGACCATACGGGTCACGGTCGACCACGGCGTACGGAGTGCGGATCAGCGGGACCGCGCGGCGCTTTCATTCGATTGTCTGACGCCGACGCCCAACCTCACGATCGTGGAATGCAAGGTCGCTCGTCATCGCTACGACGCGCTGCGGGAGTTTCTGAACACCATGCCGCTTGTGATCGACAAGTGCTCGAAGTTTGTGATCGCATCAGACCCGGCCGCGGCGCCGATCGTCTCGATACTGCCCAGCTAGACCCGGAGCCCAGAGATGAAACGAACCCTTGTCACCGGACTGCTCCTGCTCGGCATCGTCGTCGGACTCAATGCAAGCGCAGTGAGTCGCCAGCCGGCCGCTTCGAACGAGGGCGCCACGCGCGCGGACGAGTCGATCGGAGTGCTGATCTACTCGGCGGCGTGGGGCCTCACTCCCGAACGCTATGGGCTGCGGCGCACGCCCATTGCGATCATTGTCAACGGTGCGTTTCGAAAGGGTGCGCCGGACGAACCCGGCCTTCGCGTCATAGCAATTCACAATGGCCAGGCAGAGGCGATGCGGTCCTTCGACCTGGCAGAGTCTGAGGACGACCTGAGAGCCTTCGGCGCCTTCTGTGACTCGGCCCGGCCGGGGACGGTCCTCGCGATGGGCGTGTACTATGTCGCCTCGCCACGGCTGGACGACCAGAGCGGTCGGCGTCAGCGCCTCGAGGAACGCTTCCGCGCGCTCGGGGCGCAGCGGCCGCCCACCGAGGATCCCAAGGCGAGTTGGGCGTACCTGTGCGTCCGCGATGAGCGGGGCTGGCGGCCGATCGCCGAGGCACAATCCACAACACGCGGCATCGTTCTGGCCCGCACCATCGGCCATGATCCGCTTCGCACCGCTTCGCTGACGCCGACCGTGCGCATCGACCGGTGGGACGAGATCTCGCTGATCGATCGATTCACGCAGGCGAGCTATGTGACAGAAGGATTCACCGAGATCCGGCGGCCAAGCAACGCAGTCGGCGGAGGACCTCTGGACGCGATCTTCGCACACCCGCCGTACGGAGAGCGCGGGCGTAAGCTCGGCTTTGCGGAGAACCGACTCGCGTGGGACGGCTTTGCCATACCGCGGAACGCGATGTTTCAGTGCCAGCTCGGGATCAGGTCGTACGCGAGGCCGAACAGCGACGGAGTCGTCTTCCAACTGCTTGTCAACGGGGTGCTCATCGCCGAGCGCGAGCACGGCACGCGCCCTTTCGACCCCGACACCTGGGTGCCGTGGTCGGTCGACCTGGCGCGGTACGGCGGGCAGAGCGTGCGGCTGGAATTGCGGGTGGGGCCCGTGGGCAAGGTTGATTCCGACCACGCGCTCTGGGGAGATCCGATGATCGTGTTCCCCAATGCGGGCGAAGATCAGCCCGTCGGCACCGATGTGTCTGTCGCTCAGGTCTCGGTCTACTTCACTCGGCCGGAGGCGGGCCCGTCCAGCAGCCCGCCCGCGCTCGGCTTGGCGCGGGTCATCTCGGCCGCACGGGATGAGATCCTGCTGTGCATGTTCCGCTTCAACCATGACGAGGTGCGCGACGCCCTGATCGCGGCGCACAAGCGCGGCGTGACCGTGCGCGTGCTCACCGACGAGGACTTCTGGACCACCGAATACGCGCCGACCTATGACACGATCCAAGCCGCCGGCATCGAGGTTCGCACGGATCGCACATCGCTGGACACCGTCATGCACCACAAGTTCGCGGTGATCGATTCCACCGCGGTCTGGACGGGAGACTGGAACGCACACACGAGCGACTCGTTCCGCTCGCATCACGCCGCACTGCTCATCCCGAACAGGGATCTCGCGGCAATCTACTCCTCCGCCTTCGAGTCGCTGTGGGCCGGCGATCCACCGGCGACACTCGCTCGCCGGCACGCCGAATCGGGTCACACCGTGTCCGACCCCGGCGGGGCGACGTACGCGGTGTACTTCACGCCGGGCGACTCTGGCATCGACGTTCTGCGCGAAGCAATCGCGATGGCGAAAGAGCGTGTGTGGATGGCCCACGGGTACCTGAACAATCGCGCCGTGATCGCCGAGCTGATCGAGGCACGCGAACGCGGGATCGATGTACGCGTGCTTTTTCAGATGCCTTACATCAACCTCGACGCCGCGATGGCGATCAACGGCGTCGACGTGCGCAAGTCTTCCCGCTATCTGGGGTGCAAGTTTCTCGCCATCGACGGGCGCGACTTGATCATCGGATCCTGGAACTTCGGCTCTCAGGAAACGGATATTGAGAATCTGCTCGTCATCCGTGATCTGCCCGAGGTCGTCGCCGCGTTTGAATTATACTTCAATCAGATCTACGAAGCATCAGAGCCGTATTTCACCGCAAGCGCCTCACAGCTTATCAGCGGCCGGAGCGAATCTCCCGCCATGCAAGAGCTTTCCTTCCGCCCGCTGTTCGAGGATCATTTCGGCCAAGTCGCGCTGGAGCGATTGGGGATCACGCGTACCGGAGAGGACGAGCGGATCGAGGCGGTGCTCTTGCTCAACAGCCCCGACGCCGAATACGTCGTGGATTACAGTCTCTCGGCTCCGATGTCCAAGTATGGCCCGGTCCTGGACAAGCGGAACGCGCCCGTGCGACTCGACACCTCGGCCGTGCGAGATGGAGTGGTTACCGCCGTGTTCGTGTTCAACAAACCCGCCAAGAAAGACGCGCTGGCGATAATCCGGATCACGCGGATCGACGGGCCGGGTCGGCGGATCGTCGCCAAGTATGCCGCCCGGTTGGATTCACTTCGGTGACTTGATCTCGCGCGAGAATCTCGGGTCAAGCCGCTACCGGGGCGGGCTCGAGTGTTTCATCGATGCGTAGAACCGGTAGGATCGGGTCGATTTTATTCTCGCGATACAGCGGTAAGCGTTGCTGTTCTTGATGCGCGCCAGCCTGGCCTCGGGGTGCTCGTTGGGGTCGGTGTGGTTCCAGTCGGGTCCGTAGCGCATGTGGCCGATGACCCGATACACCGGTGTTCGCTTGAGGCCCAGCACCGCCCGCCACGCCCTGGAGCTTTCTATCTCGGCCATTTCGGACAGCGCGGCCTGGGGAGACCGGGGCGCCGACTCAGCTGCCCGTCGTAGTCGCTGCAATTCTGTCGACAGCTTGGCGCGCTCCTTCGTCGCCTGGTCTCGCTGCATCCACAACTCATCGGCGACACGGTTCAGGCGGAAGAACTCGACCGCCTGCGTCGCCAATTCGCGGGCCAGACCGGGTGAGAGCCGCTGACGGGGCTCATCGCGTGCGAATCGCCCAGCCTCGTCGAACAGCTCGATCATGCGGTCGCCCATCTGGTCGAGCGTGAACTGCGTCTTGATTCGATCCCGTGCCGTACGCCCGAGCGCCTTGATGCGTGCCGGCTCGGCCATGAGCGAACCGATCGCATCGGCGTACGCGGTGATCTCAGTGTCCTCGTCCGCTTTGGGAAGAAGGATGCCGCAGTCCGGCGTGACCAGTTCCAACTGCCCACCGACGATCGCGCCGACGACCGCAAGTTCCATAGACATCGCCTCGTAGAAGCTCAGGGCGATGCCCTCCCAACTGGAAGGGAGAAAATATATGTCGGCAGCGGACATCAGATCGCGGACGCGGTCGCTGGACACCTCGCCCAGCAGCTTCACTTGCGAAGCCAGTTTGTGCTCATCCACAAACGAGCGCAGCCATGGGCTATCGGGTCCATCACCCGCAATAATTGCTGTGAACTGCTTGCCACTCTGCGCAACGCGCAAGAGCGTCTTGGCCAATACGTTTGGCTGCTTTTGGGCGCACAGGCGCCCGGCGAACAGGATAACCGACTCATCAGTGCCTATGCCCAGTTCACATCGAACGTCGGTTCGAACCTCCGGATTTCGCGTCCAGTATTCGTGGTCCACGTTGCAGTAGCTCACCTCTATTCGCGATGGATCCGCCCCCCTCGCGACCATCCACTGTTTGAGGTGCTCAGAGATGACAATGTTCAAATCGAGTTGATCCTGCATGCCCACACCGCAACGCGGATGGCCGCCGTTATGCCACGTTTCCTCTTCGATATGGCTCAGATCGACGTAGGCAGGCTCCGAGCATACCGACCGAAGGAACGGGATGATGTCGTAGCCGAACGAGCTGTTGCTCACCATCACGACGCACGGTCGGCGCGACTCGATCATGTGGCGGAGAAACGCGGGCACGTCTGGATCACGCACGAACCGATCCATCACAAAGATGTCCGGCGTGTGTCGAGCGAACTCAGACAGCCATGTCTGCTCACTTCGAAGCGTTGTGACGATTGATACGTCCCATCCCCTAGATCGAAGTTGTCTAACCAGATCTAAGTTCCACTTATCCGCACCACCCATACGAAGCCAGGGCAGCACCATCAGGATGCGTGGATTGTCCCGTGCAAGCGGGTTGCAGATGGCCGGCTCGATGAGTGCGTCTTCGAACGGCACTTGCCACTTTGCCTGCACTTTGGGGAAGCGTCCTCCAAAGGCGTTTGTATACTTCTTTCTGAGATACTGGTGGAACGCGGTTTGTCGATCGCCGCCGTCCCAGTTCGGCCAGCGGTTGCAGTGGGCCGCTTTGCGACGATACCAACTCAGGAACTCGGGGATAGTCGCACCCCAGTGCCCCTTGTCAGCGGCGGCAATCCAGAATTCCCAATCCTCCAGCCCCTCGCGGTTGTCCTCTTGATACCCGCCGACGTCTTCAAAGACCGACTTGCGCATCAGTACCAGAGGAACAATTGGATTCTCCTTCAGAATCGCTGTCCCGCCGTGAAACCCGCGTCTCCACAAGTATTCTTCGTTTCCGAATCCGATCGTGTAGCTGTGCACCATTCCGAACTCAGGGTTCGTTCGAAGAAACCACGCCATTTTTTCCAGCATTGTCGGTTCGATGAGATCGTCACTATCGAGCTGAAATATAAGATCCGACCGTACCCGGGCATACGCCTCGTTCTTTGCGGCGCTGGTTCCACGATTCTCTGGAAGATCGATCACTCTGATCCGGAGATCCATGTTCCTGTAACGATCGAGCGTCTCGATCGCTTCCGGATCAGCGGAGCCGTCGTTGACGATGATCCATTCCCAATCCTGCAATGACTGGTTCAACAGGCATCGCGCGGTTTCATGGAAAAGCGGCCCAACGTTATAGTACGGGGTGATGACCGAGACCTCGGGGCGAGCCGGTATCGACGCCGGCCGATACCCGAAGACGGCGCGACCGGACGCGGCCGGGGTGTTCTGGTAGTCTGGATTCCTCGGATCGATCATCGCACATCCACTCCGGGCGTCTGCGTCACCGTGCCGGTCGTATTCCGTTCGTCCCTGTCAGCCGCCGCTCCGGCCGACTCCCCGCCGCGAGTCCCCGTCGTCCCCTGGCCCTGAATACTACCCACCAATCCCCTCAGCCGTCTGCGCACGTTCCATCGAATCTGCGAGAGCTGCCTCAGTTGGTTGATCAACTGATAGTGGCGCTGCGACAGGTCCGCGTGCACACCCCGCAGGAAGCCCAGCTGCTCTGAGAACTCCGAGACGCTGCTCTCAAGGCGCGCTCGATGCTCGTCGAGTTGTTCGAGCGACTGCTGCAGCGTCGATGCGTGGGCGACGCTGAGTTCGTTCTGCTGAAGCAGCGACTTCCGCTCGTTTTCGAGCCACGATTTGCCCTTCTCGAGTTCCCCGATCCAGGACTTCAGCTCACACATCTGCTTCTCGCGTGCATCGCTCGATGCGATCAACCGGGACTGCTGCTCCTCGATCCACCGTTTGCCCTCGTTCTGCTCGTCGATCCAGGCTCTCAGCTCAGCGATCGTCCGATCTCGGTCGCCGGTCTGGCGGAGTAGTTCCAGATGCTGCTCTTCGATCCACCGCTTGCCCTTGCCCTGCTCGTCGATCCAGGCTTTCAGTTCAACGATCGCCCGATCTCGATCACCGGTCTGGCGGAGCAGTTCCAGATGCTGCTCCTCAATCCACCGTTTGCCCTCGGCCTGCTGTTCGATCCAAACCCGCAAGTCCTCGATGGTCTGATCGCGTTGCTGCGTCAGATCGCCCAGCCGCTGCCGTTCTTGAGTCAACCACTGATTGCCCGCACGCAATTGCTCAGCGAACTCCGAAAGAGATCGCACTGATTGTTCGCGATCACCGGCCAACTGCTGCCAGTTGGCTCGCTGCGATTCCAGCCAGTCCTTCGCGCGTTGCAGCTTGCGCAGCCATTGCAGATCGCTCAGCGGGCTTCGCGAGTGGGCGGCCTCCCAGGCGTACCCGGGCCGATCGACTCCTCGGCGATACTCGAGCAGCGCCCATGCGCAGCGCGACGCCGCATCGAGCACCTGGCACGCCTCGGGCAGCCCAAACGGCAGCGGCGAATTGACATCCCCGATGATGTTGGTCCAGGACCCGGACAGGACGCGCTGGGTCTGCTCGATGCCGCGGCGCCATATCGCCCGAGCCGATTTGATGTCGCCGCCGCCGGCGTGGAGCATGCCGGCCTCGAAACACGCCGCGACCGTCTTTGTCGCAAGAAGCGGGCTGAACTTGCACGGGTCCATCCGGGCGCAGCGAATGAACGCCTCCTTCGCCTCGTCGTGCCGCCCCATCTGTACGAGCAGTAGTGCGGCGAGGTACTGACCGCTGATCCGCCACCTCCAGCCGTGCGGCGTCTTGTCGGCACGCCCTTGATACGCGAGCAATTGCTCGACCAGCTCGGTGGCGTCGCCGGCGCCCGGCCCCACGCCCAGCCGCTGGTAGCCCAGCACGCACAACGCCGCCCCCTCGTCGCTGCTCCCCGGTCGAGCCGAGTCCAGGGCTCGGCTCGCGATCAGCTCGAGCAAGGGCGCGCTGTCGGCGCGCAGTCCGATCGAGACCATCGCCCGGACCAGCCACGGGTTGTCGTAATCTCGGGCGAAGGCTGTTACGTTAAACTCGTCCGACTGGGCCGGCACCGGAAAGTGCCGATCCGCGTCGATATTCCCGGCCGCATTGACGGGGTCCTTCATCGCGACGATGAGCCACCACTCGGCCTCGCCGTCGGGCCCTGATCCGTCCGGCGTGACGTCCAGCCGGACCATCGAGCGGGACCGATCTGTCAGCTTCATCCCTCCGCCAGCGATCTGCGCGAAGGCGGCCTCGATCAGGAACCGCTCGCCGATCTGGCCGGACAGCGACGACCAGTCGTAGACGTGCAGATGATCCTGGTTTGGATCGGCGCCCGACTCGTCGGTCCAGTCATTGGGAACGCTCGCGACGAGACGTCCGCCGGGCGTGAGCACGCGGTGGGCCTGAGCGAGGAATGCGGAGGGATCGCGCAGATGCTCGAGCGTCTCGAATGAGACGACCAGATCGACGGACTCGTCCGCGAGAAACGAGAGCTCCTGCGCGTCGCCGACGCGAAACTCCACCGCCGCCTGCTGTGCTGCTCCAGCCCCGGTGTGCGCGTAGTTCGCAGTGGCGTATTCGACCGCGAAGTCGCTGACGTCAATGCCCGTCACGCGCTCGGGCTCGGCGTTGTACCAGAGCACCGCGCTGCCGTACCCCAGCCCGCACGACACGTCCAGCACACGGTCGTTGGGGCGAACGAACTGAGCGGCCAGCATGTACCGGGCGATATGCGCGTCCGAACGCCGACCCGCCTCTCGGAGCATATCAGTGTGAAGATCTCGCTCGGCCTTGAGGCTGCTGAGCGGATACGCCCGGAGCGCTTCTGCGGGCAGGCGCTCGAACACGAGCGTGGCCCGTCCTTCTCTGTCCTCGCGGTCGATCGCCGTGTATGACAGCACCGCCTGCCCCCGCGGGTGCTTGCGCAGCCCGTGCTCGAGGAAACGCTGCTCCCACCACGCCCGCTCGTGAATCGTCAGGTGCCACCGCTTATCGCGATCCTCGCGCGTGCCGACGCACACGAACAGGTGCCGGCGGGCGACGCGCGCCAACTCGGCGATGGCGCGGTCCACATCATCCTCGGCCAGGTGCTCCAGCACGTCCGTGCACACCACGGTGTCGGCGCTGGAATCCTCGGAGGGCAGCCCGAGGATCGAGCCCACGCTGAACCGACCCGGCGCCCGGCGATTACCCTCCTCCACGCAGCGCGTCGCCACATCCACGCCGCGCGCGTCAACCCCGCCGGCCAGAAGC